>CAZNDJ010000017.1:37461-43319 GCA_964571705.1 uncultured Chitinophagaceae bacterium | reverse complement strand
CGTGTCTTGTAGGTGGAGTAGTGGGCCAGCCGGTCTAAGGTAAAAGTGCTGCCATTCTTTGAGGCCAGCGCCTCTACTACCTTGAAGCCTATATTGTGCCGTGTCTCTGTGTATTCGTCGCCTATATTGCCGAGGCCTGCTATGAGAAAATTCATGGGCGCGAAGATAGAGAAGACAATAGACATTAGACGATAGACTTTAGACAATACAAATGTCAGTGGCAACTATACAATGCGCTGCAGTATAAAATAAAAAGCCCCGAAGGGTGTCCTCCGGGGCTGTATGACTTCGTGTGAGAGTCTTACTTCTTGGCAGCAGGTGCAGCCTTGGCAGCAGCAGCAGCTTCTTCTTTCACCGCACGAGTCACCTGCAGACGGGCTACAGGGATGCTCTGAGAGTGCAGGATAGTGACGCCAGGTACACTCAGCTCCTTGATACGCTTGATATGGCCAAAATCCATATCAGACACATCCAGAGTGATCATGCTAGGCAGATCCTTTGGCAGGGCCAGGATATTGAGCTTGCGCATGGTCTGCTCTACTTTACCACCCATAGAGGCAGCCTTTGGCGTACCGGTGAATTTCAGTGGCACAGCCACCTTTACAGGCTTGTCATCTACGAGCTCCTGGAAATCCAGGTGATCGATCCTGTCAGTCACAGGCTCAGCCTGCAGGTCTTTCAGGATAGCACGATAGGTCTTGCCGCCTACTGAGATCTCTGCAAGTTTGAAATCTGGCGTAAAGATGATCGCCTTAAAGCTCGATGCTGGAGCATAAAAGTTGACATTTTCTTTACCGCCATAAAGATTGCAAGGGATGTTGCCTTGCTTGCGCAGACCTTTAGACGCCTTCTTGCCGAGGTCAGTCCTCAGTTGCGCTTCGATTTTTACTACTTCCATCTTTTACTTCGGTTTTATGATTAAAAAATAAATAAACAACTTATACGGACGGCGTGAGAAACAGGTCATTGATAGACGTGTGCTCATGCGTATTGCGGATAGCCTGGGCAAAGAGCTGCGCTACGGAGAGCTGCTTGATCTTTGCGATATCCTTTTTGAGAGGCAGTGTGTCAGAGACCACCAGCTCTGTGAGGACAGACTTCTCGATGTTTTCATAGGCCTTGCCAGACAGTACCGGGTGAGTGATCATGGCGCGGACGCTTTTCGCACCCTTGCGCATCAGGAGGTCAGCGGCATTGCACAGTGTACCACCCGTATCTATCAGGTCATCTACTATGATCACGTTTTTGCCTTCCACATTGCCTATGAGGGTCATCTCTGCTATCTCATTGGCACGCTTGCGATACTTGTCACAGATCACCATATCTGCCTGAAAGAACTGCGCATAAACGCGTGCCCTCTTCACTGAGCCTACGTCAGGCGCAGCAAAGCACATATTATCCAGGCCCAGCTGCTGTATGTACGGTATGAATACAGCTGAGCTATTGAGGTGGTCTACCGGTATATCAAAGAACCCCTGTATCTGCCCTGCGTGGAGATCCATGGTCATGACCCTCTGGATACCTGCAGCGCGCATCAGGTTGGCTACCAGTTTGGCAGCTATGGCTACGCGCGGGCGGTCCTTGCGGTCCTGGCGGGCATAGCCGAAGTACGGCACCACAGCACAGATATAATCAGCCGAGGCGCGGCGGGCTGCATCTACTATGAGCAGCAGCTCCAGCAGGTTGTCTGCCGGGGCAGGCGTATTCTGTATGATGAATACGAAGCTGCCGCGCACTGACTCATGTATCTCCGGCTGCATCTCACCATCGCTAAAATGGTGCACGTCCATACGTGCCAGTGAGCTGCCATAGTGTTTTGCTACTTCACCTGCCAGATAATGTGAGCAGGTACCGGCCAGGAGCTTGACTTCGGAGGTCATATCAGTGATGTGTCTTTTTGGAAAAGAGCCGCAAATATAGTCTTTTGGTTTATAAAAAGTGGATAAAATCAAGCCTTTTCAGTGTACATAATTTATCCCGTGTAAATATCCACATTAACCGAAAATGTGAATGAAAAACTAGACTCACTGTTGCTAAATACCATACTTTTAGCCCCGAACAAAATCGCTCAACATGAGAAATCAATTTCTACCTAGAGTTGAATCTATGAAAATGTGGTGTTGTCTCTTGCTGCTCACGGCTTTGTGGCAGGGACGTGCTATGGCGCAGTGTACTACGCCTATCACGACTTTCCCTTATGCAGAGTCCTTTGACGCGGGAGGCGTACCGACCTGCTGGACACCCGATGCGGGGACCGGCTATTCTATACTGTGGGACCAGACGACATCAGATGGTTCCAACGGGGTATCAGGCCCTCAAGCCGGTGCCGGATTCATGTTTCTGGATGTATACAATGGAGATGATCCATATAACCCGTATACATTGACCACCCCATCTTTCACACTGCCGGCTGCCGCCCAGCAGCTGAGCTACTACTACTATCTGGGAGCTGATGGCTACCAGGGTACAGCAGGCGACCCAAGCCCACTGGTAGTACAGATATCCAATGACGGTGGTGCCACCTGGACGGATATCTATACACATGATGCAACAAACTCGACATTTGGCCCTG
Organism: uncultured Chitinophagaceae bacterium; assembly: GCA_964571705.1. Taxonomy (GTDB): domain Bacteria; phylum Bacteroidota; class Bacteroidia; order Chitinophagales; family LD1; genus UBA1941. Next base: position 40,747 of record CAZNDJ010000017.1, on the reverse strand, counting down.
ATGATGCCACCTCCAACTGGCACCTCAATGCCATCAACCTGGCCGCTTACGCAGGCCAAACCGTTCAGTTTCGCTTTTACTCTACCTCAAACTATGGCTACGGATATACTAATCAAGGTATAGATGAGGTATCCCTGACTGCAGCTCCATCCTGCTATCCTCCTACTGCAGTGACTGCATCCAATATCACTGCGACTTCTGCCACGCTGAGCTGGACAGCTCCTGCTGTAGGCACCCCGGTAGGCTATGGCTGGGAGGTAGTAGCACACAACTCTGGTGCATACAATGGCGCAGTGGATAGCAACCTTGTACTCGGCTCTACCACCGCTACCACTACCGCCCTGAGCCCGGCCACTACATATGATGTATATGTAAAGTCAGGCTGCAGCATGACAAACCTGTCAGATACGAGTGTATGGTCTGCGGTGGCTACTTTCACTACTCCATGCCTTGCGGCTTCTCTTCCATTTAGTGAGACATTTGACGGCAGCTTCCCTGCCTGCTGGTCTACCAGCGAGGCGGTAGCGGGATCTACAGTTCACTGGACGGTAGGTGCAGCAGATGCCAGCCATGGTGCTGCCGGCCCATATGCGGGTGCAGGCTTTGCATATCTGGATGTATATAATGCCTATGACACTTACAATCCATACTACCTTACGTCTCAGCCTGTGACTCTCGGCGCGGCCGCACAGCAGCTGAGCTACTATTATTTCCTCGGCTCGTCTGGCTATACTACCAGCCCTGCACCGCTGGCTCTGGAAATCTCTACTGACAACGGTGCTACATGGACCGCCCTCTATACGCATACTTCTACAAACTCTACCCTGGCCGGCAGCTCAGCGGTGTCTAACTGGCACCTGAATGCTGTAAGCCTGGCTGCGTACACTAACCAGACTGCCATCTTCCGTTTTAATGCCAACTCTAACTATGGCTCAGGAAGGTGCAATATGGGTGTAGATGAATTCTCTATAAGTGCCTTGCCTACCTGCTTCCCACCTACAGGTGTGACTGCATCTAATATCACCTCATCATCAGCAGATCTGAGCTGGACTGCACCTAGCCAAGGGTCACCAGCAGGATATGGCTGGGAGGTCGTAGCACACAATGCAGGACCATGGGCTACAGCAGTAGCCAGCAACCTGGTGACTGCTCCTACTACGACGGCATCTACCGGTGCAGTGCTCGCAGCTAATACTACATATGATGTATATGTAAAGACCGGCTGCAGCCTGACCAACCTGTCTGACACCAGCACATGGTCTGCAGTATATTCCTTTACCACTGCATGTACGGCTATCTCCAGCCTGCCATGGACAGAAGGATTTGAAGGTATGTCTACTGTGGGTTCGACTGTATTTCCATCATGCTGGTCATATGTCAATACATATGGGACTAACCCTCCGGGCAGCGATAACGGTTCGATCAGCACTACCTATGCAGGTCCTCACGCGGGTACTAACTTCCTCTACAGCAAGTGGAATGATACTGCATGGATCTACACTCCGGGCTTCCAGCTGACCGCGGGCACCTCTTATGACTTCTCTTTCTGGATGGCCAATATAGATGCTACCAGCCCTACATACTTTACTATGGATGTAGCGTATGGCAGCTCTGCTACGCCAGGTGGCATGACCACATCTCTGGTAGCAGGCAATACAGCGAGCAATACTGCCTACCAGCAGTTCACACGCACCTTTACACCGGCTACCAGTGGTGTCTACTACTTTGGTGTGAAGAGCAGCTCGCCAAACAGCACACCATGGTACCTGAGCTTTGATGACTTCTCTCTGCAGCTCACTCCGGCATGTACTACGCCATCTGCTCTCACAGCAGGTACAGTGACTGCTACCGGCGCTTCATTCTCATGGACTGCATCGACATCAAACCCATCCGGCGGATACAACTGGGAAGTAGTAGCATCTGGCGCAGGCTCTGCAGGTACTCCGGTAGCCTCCGGCTCCGTGGCTGCAGGTGTGACCACCGCTACTGCATCAGGCCTGACCGCTCAGACCGGATACGATATATATGTACAGGCAAACTGCGGCTCCGGTACCAGCACATGGGTAGGACCGCTCTCAGTCACTACACCATGTACTGCTATCACTACACTGCCATGGACAGAAGGATTTGAGACACTGCCAGCAGCGGCGGGGACAAACGTATATCCTACATGCTGGACCTATACCAATATCAATAGCAGCAACTACTCATGCTCTGCTACCTGCAACAGCAATACAGCTCATGGCGGTAGCAACTTCATAGGTGGTAGCTGGTCATTCAATACATGGGAATATACCCCGGGCTTCCAGCTCACAGCGGGTACATTCTATGACTACTCATTCTGGTACAAGACTGCCGACAATACCAACGGCTACGTAGTAGTATCTGCATACGGCACCTCTGCCAGCAGGTCTGCTATGACCAACGTGCTGGGTACTATGACCAATGCTATCTCATCAGGTGCTTATACCAAGGTGACTTACACCTTCCAGGTGCCTAGCACAGGTGTGTACTACTTTGGCCTGCATGACTCATGCCCTACCTCTGCACCAAATGGTATCGCGTTTGACGACTTCTCCCTGCAACTGTCACCAAACTGTATAGCACCTACAGCCCTCGCGCTGACGGCTGCTACAGCTACATCAGCTACGGTATCATGGTCTGCCTCTCTGTCTGCTCCGGCTAACGGCTATATCTATGAAGCCGTAGCATCAGGTGCTGGTCCTACGGGTACTCCTGTAGCGAGCGGTACTACTGCTGCTGGTGTGACCACTGCATCTATCTCTGGCCTCGCCGCTACTACTTCATATGATATATATGTCAGAGCAGTGTGTAGCTCTACCGATAGCAGCACATGGGTCGGACCTCTCTCTCTCACTACTCCATGTAATGCGATCACTACATTGCCGTGGACAGAAGGATTTGAAACCCTTCCGGCTGCTGCAGGTGCAAATGTGTATCCAACCTGCTGGACCTATACCAATATCAATAGTAATAACTACTCCTGCTCCGCTACCTGCAACAACAATACAGCACATGCGGGTACCAACTTCATAGGTGGTAGCTGGTCATTCAATACCTGGGAGTACACTCCGGGCTTCCAGCTCACAGCTGGGACTAACTATGACTATTCATTCTGGTACAAGACTGCTGATAACACCAACGGCTATGTACTAGTATCTGCATATGGTACATCTGCTACTGTAGGTGGCATGACCAATACACTGGGTACGATCACCAATGCAATATCTGTAGGTAGCTATACCAAGGTGACCTATACCTTCTC
>CAZNDJ010000017.1:0-37451 GCA_964571705.1 uncultured Chitinophagaceae bacterium | reverse complement strand
TGCTACTACAGGTATATACTACTTTGGCCTGCATGACTCATGCCCTACTTCTGCACCAAACGGTATCGCATTTGATGACTTCCGCCTGCAGCTGGCTGCCAGCTGCCTGGCGCCATCAGCCCTGACTCTGAATAGCACTAACTCAGGTGGCGCTACTATCTCATGGACTGCCTCACTCACTCCTCCGGCTAATGGATACCAGTGGACTGCTGTAGCATCCGGCTCTGGCCCATCTGCCACTCCTGCTGCTACCGGTACTGTGGCTGCCGGTGTCACTACCGCTACTGTCACAGGCCTCAGCACCAATACATCATATGTATTCTATGTAAGGTCTCTGTGCAGCGCTATTGATACTAGCGCATGGACTGACTCTCTGGCATTCCTCACTACATGTACCAGCGTTTCGCTGCCACTGATCGAAGGATTCAACAGTACTACAAGGCCAACCTGCTGGACCGAGCAGAGTGTGGTGGGTACAGGTGTGCTCTACTATACGGCTACTATGACCAACCCGCCAACGACTCCGCAGGAAGGTTCTGACTTCGTAGAGTGGAACTCATATAACCAACCTACTGGTGTAGGTGTAGAGACCCGTCTGGTATCTCCTCCGATAGTCACTACAGGTACTCCTAGTGTAGACATCAGCTTCTACTGGCTGCATGACGCTACTAACTATACTACCGGCGCATACCTGAATGAAGGTGTGACCGTACAATACTCTACGAATGGTACTACATGGACTGATGTTCAGTTTTACCCTCGCGTGGATCTGGCCCTGCAGCCTACTGGTAGTGCATGGTTCCAGAAACTGCTGACATTGCCTGCAGCGGTAGCTAACCAGCCTGTGGTCTACATTGGCTTCAAGTTCCACTCAGAATATGGCAACAACTGTGCATTTGACAATCTGCACCTATACGCCACGCCAGCTTGTGCCGGCTCTCCTTCTGCATTGCAAGTGGGTGGTGTCACTCCTACTACAGCAAGTGTGAACTGGACTGCGGCTTCTCCCGTGCCTGCGGTAGGCTACCACTGGATCATCACTCCTACAGGAGCGGGTCCTGGTGCTGGTATAGACTCTGGTGACGTGACCGGTGATACAGCCAACATCACAGGCCTGACACCTAATACGGTATATGACTTTTACGTACAGTCTGACTGCGGTGGCGGATCTGGCCTGGGTAGCCTGGCTGGCCCTATCACTGTACAGACTACATGTACTAATGCCAGTCTGCCTCTGATAGAGGGCTTCAATAGCACATCCATCCCATCCTGCTGGAGCCAGCAGTACGTGGTAGGTAACGATGACCTGCAATATCTGGATGCATCATTCAACCCACTCACCACGCCACAGGAAGGTACCGATTACGTGTACTGGAATGGATACGGCATTACAGACGGCAATGAAACCCGTCTCGTATCGCCTCCTCTCACATCTACAGGTGTACCTAGTGTAGATATTAGTTTTTACTTCTTTAATGAGCACAGCACTTATTACAACACGGGCGTTTACCTGAATGAAGGTATGACCGTGCAGTATTCTACCGACGGAGTTACCTGGACTGACGTACAGTTTTACCCTAGAGAAGATGCCTCTCTGGCATCTGGTACAGGTATGTGGAAGCAGAAGTACCTGACGCTCCCAGCAGGTGCCGCCAACCAGCCAACCCTGTATGTAGGCTTCAATTTCCACTCTGAGTTTGGAGACAATGTCAGCTTTGACAATCTCCATATCTTCCAGAGCAGCCCTTGCGCTGGTGGTCCTGGCAACGTAGGCGTATCTCCTACTGGCACTACTACAGCTACCGCCTCATGGTCGGCAGGATCTCCTGCTCCGGCTAACGGATACAACTGGGTAGTGGTGGCTGCCGGGGACAGTGTGAATGGAACAGTCATAGCATCTGGCACTACTGGTGCTGGTGTGACCACTGCATCTATCACTGGCCTGACAGCCAATACAGCCTATGACATCTATGTACAGTCAAACTGCGGTAGCCCGCTGGGTGTAGGCTACTGGGTAGGCCCTACGGGCTTCAGCACTCCTTGTAATGCTATCACAAGCATACCTTGGACTGAGAACTTTGAAAGTATGACCACCGTAGGTACAGACATCGTACCTAGCTGCTGGCTGCCTACTCCGAGTGGCAGGTGGGAATCTGAAGATGCTCCGTTCATCTTCCCTACTCTGGATGCGAGAAGCGGCACCCACTATATCACAGACAGGTACAATGCTGATGATACCATCTACACACCTAGTTTCTCTCTGACTGGCGGTACTCAGTATGAATTCTATTTCTACTACCGTACTGATGGTTTCAACGGATGGGACTCTCTGTACGCGCTGATGGGTACATCTCAGTCTCCATCAGGTATGATCCAGGCGATCGGCACTCCGGTGGCCGGCCCTACCAACACTCAGTACATGAAGTACTCTGCTATATTCACTCCTGCTACCAGCGGCGACTACTTCTTTGGAGTCAAGCTGCTTGCATCTTTCTCGCCAAGTAACATCGCATTCGATGACTTTGGCCTGCAGGAAGTAGTACCATGCCCTAATCCACCACTAGCGGGTGTGATCAGTGGCCCATCTATCGTATGTCCAGCCAGCCAGGTGAACCTCATGCTGACCGGCTACTCTCCGTACACTCAGCTGCAGTGGCAAGGGTCACTGGACTCTGTGACATGGCAAGACCTGGTGGGTGCTACCAATGACTTCTATACTGACTATCCATCTAACCTCACCTACTACAGGGTGAAGGTGAACTGTGCAGACTCTTCATACACTGCAGCATTTGCAGTCAATATGAATACGCCTACACAGTGCTATTGCACGAACGGCATTGGTGGCTTCTGCGGTGGCAACGATATAGATACCGTGCTGATACAAGGCACTAACTTCTTTGTGAACTATACGACATGTAACACCACTACAAACGGTGATGCATACACGGTATTCCCGGCGATAGGTGATTCTACTACATCGCTGCAGAGAGGTGGTTCATATACATTCTACCTGCACATGACTGGTACATCTATCTCATCTATATGGATAGATACTAATCAGAATGGCGTATTTGACACCTATGAGTGGATACAGCCTACAGTCGCTGCTAACAGCGGTACTGCAGTATTTACGATCAGCAGCTCTACACCGCTCGGCCAGACAGGCCTACGCATCAGGAGCCGCAATCAGGGTAACACCAACGGTGCATCATCTGCCTGCGATAACTTCGGCTCAGGTGAAACCTTTGACTTCCTGATCTCGATAGTGGATACTAACTGTAGCCATGCCCCTGTAGTGACTTCTACCGTGACCGATCCGACCTGCTACGGTAGTGCTAACGGTACACTCTCTATTAGCCTGAGCGGTGGCCTGGCGCCATTCTCTCATGCCTGGTCTACCGGCGATACGACTACCAGCCTGACCAACCTCAGTGCAGGTGTCTACACCGATACGATCACATTTGCGGGCGGATGCAGCTATATCTACTCTGATACGCTGACCCAGCCGGCAGCCCTCACAGCTACAGATAGCGTGACATCAGTACTCTGCTATGGCGGAGCTACAGGTACCGTGACCGTATCTGTGACCGGCGGTACTGCCACCTATAGCCATCTGTGGTCTACAGGTGCTACTACAGCACAGCTCACAGGAGTAGGTGCAGGAGTGTACACTGATACTATCACAGATAGCCAAGGATGCAGACTCGTACTGACATCTGACACGGTACGCCAGCCTTTGTCTGCAGTATCTGTAGTACTCGACTCTACTACTGCGGCCAGGTGCAACGGGCAGAGCAATGGTGCTATCTATACTACCGCCAGCGGTGGTACCGGCAGTATCACATACGCGTGGACAGGCACTACACAGACTACGGATGACGTGACAGGCCTCGCAGCCGGTCCATACGTAGTGACTGTGACTGACGCTAACCAGTGTACGGCTACACTCAATGATACTGTAACGCAGCCTAATACTGTGACCATAGTAACAGACAGCGTAGTAAATGCTAAGTGTAATACATCCAGCGATGGCTCGATCTATGTACACGTGACAGGTGGTACGGTACCATACGCATACCTCTGGACTCCGGGCAACGTGACTACATCCAGCCTCTTCTTCAAGCCAGCTGGCACTTATACTCTCAGTGTGACCGATCGCAACGGATGTACTGCGACGGCTACTAACACCATCACAGCGCCTAGCGCCATCAGTCTGACTACCAGTATTACTAATCAGGTGCAAAACGGCACCCAGGGAGCTATCACAGTGACTGCTACCGGTGGTACACAGCCATATAGCTACCACTGGACGCCAGGTGGTGGTACTACCAGTACGATCACTAACCTGAATGCTAACCTCTACACCGTGACCGTGACCGATGCTAATGGATGTACAGCTACCCGATCAGACTCCGTACGCCTGATCATAGGTATCAAGGACCTGAACGGTGATATCACTGATATCTCTGTTTATCCTAACCCTTCTTCAGCCATATTTAATGTAACTGTGAAACTGTCACACTCCATGCCTGTGAATGTGGAGGTGTACACAGTGACTGGCCAGAAGGTAGATGTAGCCACCAAGGAAAACGCTGCAACAGAAACCTTTATACTGGATATGACAAATGAAGCATCAGGCGTCTATGTAGTGAAGGTGAAGGCAGGCGACCAGGTGGCGACTCAGCGCGTGACACTCGTCAGGTAACCATACAGGATCATATCGATCCTCAGACCTCAGGCCCCGCTTCTTAAAACAAGCGGGGCCTTTTATTTAGGCACGATACAGCCTTTGGGGTAAAAAGGCCGTCTTTTTGTTAATATTAAAGTAATGTTTCTCAGCCCTGAAATGCTATTTTTGCAGCACCTGAATAAGTTGATATGAAGTGGAGGTCTTTACACATAATTTGCATTTTTATTTGTTTTATTCTTTGCTTTGGGCCAAAGTCTTATGCCCAGCTCCCTACGAATTGCTTTGAGATATCATCGATACTTGTAGATGCATGCGGCAATCCAGAGGGCGAAAATGAGATGTTCCGCTTTCAGGTAGGCCCTAATCCGCTGACGGTATCTGACCTGACCGTGACCTGGCCCAATGGTACTTTTCGCGGCTGGTGTGCGGATCAGCTGAAGCTTGACTCACTGAATGCAACAATAGGCGGCTGCGGCTACCTCATGGCGCCTACAGCAGGCACTACACTACCGGCTTATGCTCAGGTACTGGTCGTGACCAGCACCAATATGAATGTGGCATTCAATTCTTTTGCTAATCTAAGTGACACCATTTATATACTCTTCCAATGTTCGGGCAATACGGCTGGCCACTTTGCAAACTACAGTACTGGCGGCGCTACACAGGCACGTACACTCATACTCCGTGACAATGCGATCGGATGTAATGATACTGTGACCTACATGAAGAATCTACTGGTCAACGCCGCCGGCACTCATGCCGCAGCTGATGGAGCCACGGTGAACTTTGATTTCGCAGGGACTGCATCTTACGTAAATATAGGCTGCAATGCTCCGTTTGTCACACCTTCGGTCAATGCAGGCAATGATACAACTGTCAACTTCTGCCACGCACCTTTGTCTGTGCCTTTGCATGCTAGTAAATCTGGCGCATTCCGCCATCTGATCTGGAGCGGAGGTAATGGTACTTTCTCCCAGCCAGACTCACTGAATACGACTTATACTTTTTCTCCGTTGGATGTTTCTCCTTTGACATTGTATTTCTTTGGCACTCTGTGTCCTGATACGCTACGCGACTCTCTGGTCGTGACAGTCATCCCGCCAGTCAATACTACAGCGACCGCTACGATATGCGATGGCGCCAGCTACAGCATAAACGGCCACTCATATACTGCTACCGGCCTGTATCACGATACGCTGACCGCAGTCAGTGGCTGTGACAGCATAGTAAATACGAACCTGACCGTACTCGTAGCAAGCAGCCAGGTAGTAAATCTGACCGGATGCAGCAATGTAGTCTACCGGGGTACCACGTATAGCAGCAGTACTGCATTCTCAGATACGATCAAAGGAGTACTGGGATGTGACAGTGTCCATGTAGGAGTATTCCTCACGGTCAACTATCCGAGCTCCTATACGCAGCAGGTCGCTCTCTGTCAAGGGCAAACACTGACAGTGGGTGCGACAGTACATAGTACTGCGGGCACCTACCAGGATACGATACAGAATGTATCAGGATGTGACAGCGCTATCACTACTATATTGACCTACGCACCGATCACTGTAGATGCAGGGGCTAATGTGGCTATCTGCAGAGGCGCATCTACTACCCTGCAGGCCACAGGCGGCCTGAGCTATACATGGACACCTGCTGGCAGCCTGAGCAGCTCGACCATAGCCAATCCGGTAGCCACCCCTGACACTACGACTACTTACACTGTCACCGCGCAGGTGGCGTCTGCCAATGAGATCGTCAACGGTGATTTTAGTAGTGGTAACACTGGATTCAGTTCCAGCTACGTGTACACTACTAACAATACTAATGAAGGCCAATATACCGTCTCAGGAAATGCAAGTACATGGAATGGTGGAATGGCCTCCTGTGGCGACCACACCACAGGCTCGGGCAATATGCTCATAGTGAATGGCGCTACGACGGCTAATGTCTCCATCTATTGTCAGACCGTGAATACCGTCCCTGGTACTGACTATGCCTTTTCCACCTGGCTACAGAGTGTATCACCAGCCAATCCTGCTCAGCTGCAATTTTCTATCAATGGTTCTCTGATAGGTTCCATATTTACGGCACAACCGTTCAATTGTAGCTGGCAGCAGTTTTACACTACATGGAACTCTGGCACTGCTACATCAGCTCAGATCTGCATTGTAAATCAAAACACCATCGCATCGGGCAATGACTTTGCGCTGGATGACATCTCTTTCTCTCCACTCTGCGTACAGACCGATACTGTACAAGTAGTGGTCAATCCGATCTACAGAGACACTGTCAATGTGACCATCTGTGCGGCAGCAACACCTTATACCCTGCCTAATGGCACTACAACATCGGCTACGGGTACCTATACCAGCAACCTAATGACCGTAAATAGCTGCGACAGCATAGTAGTAGTAAACCTGACCGTAGATACGGTAATACTACAGACAGTGACTTTGCCAGCAGCCTGCGGACAAACTACATATAACGGTACTAACTATTCTTCCAGCACCACTGTGACGGAGAACTATCAATACCTAAACGGATGTGACAGCCTGATCAGGACCGTGAACGTGGTAGTAAATCCTATCGCGGCCTTCTCACAGAGCCCTACTATATGCCTCGGACAAAGCTTCACTGCTGGTAGTCACAACTATACCGCTACCGGTACATACCTGGATACGATAACAGGTGGCTCATCTCTAGGCTGCGATAGTATAGTGACCACGGCCCTGACTGTCGTATCGCCGGTGAGCACTTCCACCAACGTAAGCGGTACATGTAAAGTAGTGTACCTCGGTAATATCTACAGCGCAGATACTACACTGCTCGATACCATAGTGAGCACTGCTACAGGCTGCGACAGTATCTATCACACTACTACGATCACAGTATCACCTATTGTGGCCACAACGGTGCCGAATAATGTTTGTATAAATACCGGGCAGACGTATTTTGCCGGTGGACAGAACCAGAGCACACCTGGTGTATATATGGATACTACCCGTTCTGTAGGAGGCTGTGACAGTATCATAAAAGTCACAGACCTGCAGGTCATCACTCCGGACACTCTCAGAAGACGCACTGACAGCTGCAGCCAGGCTACGATAGGCGGTGTCATTTATACAGCTGACACCATATTGGCATTTACACAGTCATCCGCACGCGGGTGTGATAGTATCATAACTTTAGACAGTATATTGATCCACAGCCCGGGCACTATCACATTGTCCTCATCGGCCACACTACCTATAGAAGAGGGAGATTCCACCACTATCACCATCATACCATCCGGCACCTACCATAACGTAGTCTGGTCACCAGATTCTAATATCAGCAGCATCGTAGCTACTACGCCGATAGTAGCTCCATATCACACTACTACGTACACGGTGTCTCTGGCAGATAGCAATAACTGTCGTGCTACTGCATCCATAGAAGTCACAGTAGTCGCCAGTTCGCAGCTGGACTTTATCATGCCTACGGCGTTCTCGCCCAATGGTGATGGACAAAATGACTTCTTCAAAGCTATCCTGCGCCGTGGTGCTGAGATCACGATGTTTCATATCTACAACCGCTGGGGCGAGCTGATCTATGACATCAACCTCAACTCCGGCGATCCATGGGATGGTACATATAAAAACGTAGCACAGCCTATAGGCGTTTACGTATATTTTATATCAGTGAAAAGTGCATCCGGCACTGTGAAGAGCCAGCAAGGCAACGTCACATTACTGCGCTAAAGACTTACGCACATACGAGAGACTTTCATGTTTCTCATTTTTTGCTAGATTGCACTTTGTCAATCTAATCTACAGCTCCATTTATGCAAAGATTCACGGGTCTACTGGGCATCGCGCTCATCCTTGGTGTTGCCTTCCTATTATCTAATAACAAGAAGAAGATCAACTACCGCCTCGTAGCCAGCGGCCTAGGGCTGCAGCTCGCCCTCGCACTACTGATACTGAAGGTACCTCCCGTACAGATGTTCTTCCAGACCTTGGGCAAGGGTATGCAGAAGATAGAGCAGTTTGCCCGTGAGGGAGCCAAGTTTGTACTAGGTGGCGTACTGCCCGATGCAGGTGAGCTGGGCAAAGTATTTGGCCCTAACAATGGATTTGTCTTCGCTTTCAATATTCCAGCCACTATCATACTCGTGTGCGTACTAGTAGCTATCCTATATCATATAGGCCTGATGCAGCGCGTAGTGGCTATCATAGCCAAGGGCGTAAATGCCATCATGAAAGTGAGCGGTGCCGAGGCGCTGAGCAATGTGGCGAGCGCATTTGTAGGTCAGGTAGAGGCCCAGGTCATGATCCGTCCGTATCTGGAGGGCATGACCCGTAGTGAGATACTGACCTCTATGGCGGGTAGTATGGCCTGTATAGCGGGAGGTATTCTGATCGTGTATGTAGGATTTGGGGTGAAGGCGGACTACCTGATAGCTGCCAGCCTCATGGCTGCACCGGCGGCTATCGTGATCTCCAAGATCATCTACCCGGAGACGGAGGTACCACAGACCCAGGGCAAAGTATCGATAGAAGTCAAGAGCCACTATGCCAATGTGATAGATGCGATCTCTCACGGTGCGGCTGATGGCATGAAGATATCTATCAACGTAGTAGCCATGCTGGTGGGCTTCATCGCACTCATAGCGCTGATCAACTATATACTGGTGAAAATCAACGGCCTGCTAGGTAATCCAATCCCGGGCCTGAGCCTGAATATGATCTTTGGCTGGCTTTTCTGGCCATTTGCCTGGGCTATGGGTATCCCGTATGAAGATGTAACAAAAGCCGCTACCCTGATGGGCCAGAAGATGACTATCAATGAGTTTGTAGCCTATCTCAACTTTGTACAGATCAAGGCCACTATGTCTGAGAAAGCACAAGCCATCGTGAGCTTTGCACTCTGCGGCTTTGCCAACTTCTCCTCTGTAGGTATGCAGATAGGTGGTATAGGCGAGCTGGCTCCCAGCCGCCGGGCAGACCTGGCACAGCTGGGCATACGCGCGCTGATAGCCGGTACGCTGGCCTCCTACCTCAGCGCGACCATAGCAGGTATCGTGATAGGTTAATAGTTTCAGAGATTATATATATATCTTTTTTTGCTGCTTTATAAAAAATGCTGGATAGTCATTTGATATATCCATGTGATAGGCTACATTTGCCGCGCAATTTAAAATCACAAAAAGCACTATAAAATGGCAAACAATATCACCCTGACTATGATCAAGCCTGACGCAGTAGCGGCTGGCAACTCCGGAAAAATAATCGACCTCATCATCCAGTCAGGATTCAAGATACAGGCAATGAAGCTCACTCGTCTCTCTAAGGAGACAGCAGAGCAGTTTTATGCAGTGCACAAAGAGCGTGGTTTCTTCAATGACCTCGTGAAATTCATGACAGAGGGCCCTATCGTGGCAGCAGTACTGGAGAAGGACAATGCAGTGGAAGATTTCCGCAAGCTGATAGGCGCTACCAACCCTGCTAATGCTGCAGAAGGTACTATCCGCAAGCTGTACGCTACCGACATAGAGCGCAACGCTGTTCACGGTTCTGACTCTGATGAGAATGCAGCTATCGAGGCTTCATTCCACTTTGCCGGCGTGGAGAGGTTCTAAGCGTCTTTCCCAAAATATTCTAACCCATCTACTACCCTATCGGTACTTTGACGGTTTTTGCCGAACTTTAGCCCTATGGTCACACGGCGAATACTCCTGCTATGTATGCTGCTCTGCTCTGGGCTGGCACAGGCTTCTTATGTCCTGATCCCCATGGATCTGGCACAGAAGAATCACCTCAAGGCCTATGGTATCGCTTTCTGGATACTCAAGAATGGCGGCGAGGTAGACTGGCTGCTCAACTATCGCGGCGGCAGCTTTGCTACGAAGTATGTCTCTAATATAGAGAACGAATGTACTATACGCGGTGTCTCTGCAGAGGTGATAGCTGATGGCCAGTACACCGGCATACTGAATGAGATAGCAAACCCCGAGGCCAATATGGATGTGGTAAAGCTGGAAAAGGCGCCACGCATGGCCGTGTACCAGCCCAGGTCTATGCAGCCATGGGATGATGCCGTGACCATGGTGCTCACCTACGCAGAGATACCATATGATGCGATCTATGATGATGAAGTACTGGATGACAAGCTGGCTAAATACGACTGGCTACACCTGCACCATGAGGACTTTACGGGGCAGTACGGCAAGTTTTACGCATCATACTCCGGGGCCAAGTGGTACCAGGATCAGGTAGCAGACTTGGAGGAGATAGCCAAGCGCCGAGGCTTCTCCAAAGTATCAAAGCTAAAACTGGCTGTGGCTCAGAAGATACGTGACTTCGTAGGTGGCGGCGGATTTATGTTTGCCATGTGCAGCGCTACAGATTCATATGATATAGCGCTGGATGCATACAATACCGATATCTGCGATGTGATGTTTGATCATGATCCACAGGACCCAAATGCACAACAGCATCTGGACTTCACGCAGGGGTTTGCATTTGAGAATTATCACCTGCGCACCAATCCATACGAGTATGAATACTCTGATATAGATGCCAACTTCGGCCGGACGGTGCAGAAAGACCTGGATTATTTTACCCTCTTCGACTTCTCTGCCAAATGGGATCAGGTGCCCACGATGCTCACACAAAACCACACCAAGACAGTGAAGGGATTTCTGGGTCAGACCACGGCTTTCAATAAGAACTACGTAAAGAAAAATGTGCTGGTTATGGGACAGAACAAAGCTGCTAATGAGGCACGCTATATCCATGGCGAGTTTGGCAAGGGTATGTGGACCTTTTACGGCGGGCACGACCCCGAGGACTACCAGCACCTGGTAGGCGACCCTAAGACCGATCTCAACCTGCACCCTAACTCTCCCGGCTACAGGCTGATATTGAATAACGTCCTCTTCCCTGCCGCGCGCAAGAAAAAACAAAAGACATAACCCACGCTCATATGAAGTTTATCCAGTACCTCACACTACTGCTCCTCCTCTCCCTCAGTGCCAATGTGCTGCACGCACAGGAAGCCGAGCCATCTAAGGCAGACAAAAAGAAACACAAAAAGCCAAAGACAGAAAAGGTAGCATCAGACAAAGACCAATCTGCGGACAATGACAGTACGTCCGTAAAGAAGAAGGAGCCAAAAGATCCATCTGAAGCTACCAGCGTGACCGGCAAGAAGAGGCACAGCAAGCCACCTACGGCAAAGTCCCTGCGCGCCGACTCTTTGCGCAATGTAAAGATCATGAACAATGCGCGCAAAAAGGAAGCTGCGACCAAGGCTGCCAAGAAAGCAGAACATGATAAAATAGAAGCCAAGAAAGAAGAAAACCGCCCTAGCAGCAATGCAGAAACTAAGGCTAATGCAGCTGTGAAAGACCCCGAAGATCGCACTATGAAAGGGCCTAGTGGCCAAAAGGTCTACAGCTCACCTAAAGGAGGCAAATACTATATCACCGGCGCTGGTAGCAAGGCATGGCTCAGGCACGACAACAAGAAATAGAACTATCCTCTACTAACAAAGAATTCTCTGCACAGTGCCAGTGCAGGTATGAGTAGCAGAGTACCTATAGTGATAGTCTTGTAGTGCTGTGTGATGGTGCTGAGATCCATACCTATCAGCAGGTCTGTAGTAGCAGTGCACAGCAAAAAAGATAGCATGAACAAAATGGCAATAGACCAGTATCTCCAGTTCTTATTTTCAGTACGGTACTGTTGCATCAGGTAGACTACGAGGCAAGCCACTGCGGGCAAGACGAAGTAAAAAGCGTACTTCATCTGATGGGGAAAGATGAGCGGTACCAGCAGCATGATATACCCTATCTCATATAGCTGGCGCAGCCTGCTGCGCACATACACAAAAGGCCGGGTAGCCAGAAAATAAAGCGTTAACACTATCAGCGCGGCTACTACTATCCATATCACAGTAGTAGCCTGTCCATAGCTCAGGTCCAGCAGCGGATGCGTGTATGGCGCACCGGTATGCACGAGCAGCCTGTAGAGTAGCAGACTCATATTTTGCGGCAGGTGCCAGGCGGCATCTGACTGAAACTCGGGGCTATCGGGCCGGACTATAGCATACCAGCTCCGATTCATCTCCCAGAATAGCGCACTGCCAGTAAATAGTATCGGCAAAAAGAAACAAGCCACCACCGTGACCATAGCACTGCATGCAGCCATAAACCGCCTGCGGTATATAAAGTAAGGGATCAAGACAACTGGCATGACCTTGATGATAGTACCGATGCCGGCCAGTATCCCCGCTTTTATTTCCTCTCCTCTGTCGCTCCGATATAGGGCCTCTATCATCAGCCATACCAGGAAGATGGTCATCTGCACGTGATGGAAGTTCAGCTCTAGATAGCGGGATATATATATCAGGATACCGATCCACAGTATACGGTCCAGTCTCTGGTCAGCATTACGTATATCAAACTCATGTCGTAGCAGCCACAGCGTACGAAGCAAAAGAGCGAGGCTGATGACAAGCCAGATAAAAGCACCGACTCCTTCAGGCAGTAGCGCCAGCGGTACCAGTACCATAGCCCAAAAGGGGCTGTAGCTATACCGGAGATTAATGTATGGCGGCGCATAGATATTTTTGCCGTTCCACATTTTGGTAGCTGCCTCCAGAAAAGTGACAAAGTCTCCTCCCTTGCGGCTGCTCGCAGCAAAGTATAGCACCAGAATCACTAAAAGGGCGAGGACCAGCAGGACTTTGAGCGCAAAATAGCGTTCTCCCAAAGCCTCTTTAATTTTCCGCATATACATCCAAATGTATAGAATATCGTCTTCATAGTAGATATTCGCTCTGATAGTGATGAATATTTAGGATTAAGTTTTAATTTAGTAAAAACTAGAACTTTAACGTGACCAGACGAAATAAGCACCTCTCTTTTCTGTCCCTTATTGTTTTGATTACGCTGCTAGCCTCATGCAAACGGGATGGAACCGGATGGGATACTGGATTGGTGGCTCCACTCGCTACTACCAATGTCACTATCGCCAATCTCGTAAAGGATTCGATACTTAAGACCAATGCGGATAGTTCGCTTACGATTTCATATCAAAATGCAGTTTATGAGTTAAATCTGGCCGATCAATACATCCATATTCCGGACACATCTATCGGCCAAAAGTATTCTGTCGACTCAATGAATATCCCCAATAGCTATACAGCCTTCAGGGTCTCACTTGGCGCAATGGCTCAGAATCTCATAAATAATGGGCAACCATTATTGGGATATTACTTAATAAATAAGAACGGGCAGCAGGATTCGATAGCACCTATTTCCAACCTGCCTTTGACCCCATTTAATTTTAACGCTTCAAGTTATTTTAATACAGTAACGATTGCACGAGGATATCTTGAGATTTTCATATACAATAACCTTCCTGTCGAGATACAGAATTTGTCTTATCAGATAATTAATACAGATTCGAATACGGTGATAATTACGGATAACATCCCGTCTATTATGCCGGGAGACCATGCCTATAGGCTGTACAGTCTTGTTGGTAAAACTGTCAATAGTAACGTTTCCCTCAAGGTTACTCATTTCGCCTCTCCTGGAACTAATCACCAATTAGTAACCATAGATACATCGAGTAATATTTTTATCACGGCTTATATAGGAGATGTAAGAGCTAGCAACGCGATTGCAATATTCCCATCCCAAGACCTTATTACACAAGATCAGGAGTTGACACAAAATGTTGCAGACCGAAAATTCACTTATATAGATTGTAGCCAAGGGCAATTGGATGTACATATATCTAGTTCAATCCATCAACCAATAAGGCTTACTTATCAGATGAAAGGGGCCTACGATAAGTCTGGCAATCCTCTAACCGCAACTACTAATATCGCAGCCGCCCAAGGAAATCAGTTAGGGACTATTGACCAGAGTTACGACTTGACAGGCTATTCTATTAATCTTACCGGAAGTAATGGTACTAAGTTCAACACGTACACGCAAATCGTTAAAGTGCATATTGATTCCACGGGCGTACAAACACACATCTCAAATTCCGACAGCATTCACATCCAGTACTTTCTCCGAAACATTAAGCCTCGGTATATCAAAGGCTATGCTGGCAAGGATACGATCTCGTACACAGGCAACTCTCCATTTAGTATTGCCGATCTCTTTGCAGGAAACTCTTCTAATGCACTGAAGTTTGAAAAGGCGACGCTCTCTGTGTCTGTGGAGAATGGTATAGGAGTAGACGGCCAGGTACTGATCAACAATCTGACTGGCATCAATAGTAATGGTACGTCCGTTTCCCTGGTGGACCACTCTGCCACTCCTGTGATAGGGAGGCAGCTTTATGTAGGTAAGGCGACGGATTTCCCACTTACACCGCGTACTACGACATTCAATATGAATAGTGCGACCTCCAATATCACTGACTTTATCAGTAACCTGCCTAGCCAGATAGCCTATGACGTCAAGATACAGACTAATCCATACGGCAACCGAGGCACCTATGACGACTTTGCATACTTGGATAGCCGGATGAAGGTCAACCTGGATATCAATCTACCGCTCAGCCTGATCGCAAACAATCTGACGCTGCGCGATTCATTCAACTTTAGTCTGGGATATAGTCAGAAAGATGTAGCCAATATCAAAGACGGTGTACTGCATGTGATCCTCTACAATAAATTCCCACTGCAGTCTAATATCACTCTGGTAGCATACGATAGTGCATGGAACAAACTGGACACACTACTAAATAATGCCCAGGTAGATGCGGCTCCCATCAATAGTTCCTGCCGCGCCACAGAGGCTAAAAAATCTATGATCAACGTGAATGCCAGTGCAGAAGTGATCGACAAATTGAGATTTGCACAGCATGCTATTATGACGGTGGTATTTAATACTAAATCCAGCAATGCCACCTGCAACGGGCAATACCTGAAGATATACAGTGACTATAACATCAACGCTACGATCACGGGCGATTTCAATTACAAAGTCAAATTCTAACGCAGCGGGACCACAGCATGAGAAACTTCTATACGGCTTTATTCCTACTCTTTTTATCAGTTAGTACATCAGTGGCCCAGGACAGTACATCAGCCAAAGCGCCTGATACCGCCTGTCACTGCATAAAGGTGACACCGCCTGTAGCTACCTTTCACAATGAGCATATCTACGGCTCACTCAGCCCGCTGCTATCTGAGTGCTATGATGCGAATGAGATACAATTGGATTTTGATTTTCACACAAACTCTAATGCGATCGTCACGACTTTTGCAGGAGCATTTCTCACCGGCCGGGAGATATCAGGCACGCTAAAGGATCGTGTGGTCAGTTATGCTCCGCGTATGATAAAATACGAAGATGAAATGAAGGCCGGCCTGGCCTATAAGCACTATTTCAAAAAGCCATCTGTATCTCTATACGTTTCCTACTATCATCGGAATATGCGCTTTCTGACCACTGACCGGGATGCGTTTGAGCTGGTGTTTTATGGCAATAAGCGATTTGAAGATAAGACTGCCAGCCTGAGTAATATAAACTTTGAGAACCTGATGTATAATCAGTATTCCATAGGCGTCAGCAAATCTGACGGCCATTTCTTTGGGGGGCTTAATGTTTCTTTCCTGCAGGGCTTTAGCGACCAGCAGCTCAAAAACTCAAAGGGGAGCCTTTATACTGCTCCATACGGCGAGTACCTGGATGTCGCTTACAACCTCACCTTCAATCAAGCCAACAATGGCGCTTCCAGTTTTTTCGACCTGGATGGCAAAGGTTTCTCTGCAGATCTACAGCTAGGATACAATGCTGAAAACTGGCGTCTCAGTATGACTATTCAGGATCTGGGTTATATCAACTGGAACCGGCGGCCCACGAACTATGTAGGTGATACTGCTATAAGATACAACGGTATTGTGATTAGTGACCTGACCAATCTCTCCGGAAGCGGACTAGCTGGCCTCAAGCTGGATTCTGTCTTTGGTGTACTGGGACCAAAGAAGAGTAACAACGCATATTCTACCAATCTTCCCACTATTTTTCAGCTCAACTACTCGCATCTGGTGAAATTGAAGAAGCATAATATGATCCTGACTGCTGCTATTAATACACGTCTGCTCAAAAACTACTACGCCTATGGCTATGTAAAAGCGGCCTTCCTCCTGGATCACGACTGGACGACCTCAGTGAGCGCAGGAGCAGGAGGATACTCCCTATTTAACCTCGGCATGGATGTAGGCAAGCGTTGGCGCAATCTTGATTTTATCATAGGCAGTAACAACCTGATCGGATCACTGCTCCCTATGTACTTCCCCGGATCTTCAGCCTACTTCCGCGTAGCAGCACACTTCTGATATGGCAGCCTCTGACATCCTGATACTAGGCGCCGGTCCCGGCGGGGCTACTACCGCGCTATTTCTGGCTAAGCTAGGCATACCATGTACGCTGGTAGATAAGGCTACGTTTCCCCGTGATAAAATATGTGGAGACGCGCTGAGCGGCAAAGTAGTGGAGGTACTCAAAAAACTGGATCCCGCTCTGGTAGACCAACTGCAGATGCGGAGCGAGTTTCTGGGCTCCTATGGCGTGACCTTCGTAGCGCCTAATGGCGACGCACTGAGGGTGCCATTCAAAAAGGATATCGGAGAGCAGACCCCGCCGCCGGGTTTTATCTCAAAGCGGGTAGACTTTGACCAGTGGCTGATAGAGAAGGTACGCGAGCAGCCACTCATCACACTGCGAGAGCAGACTGAGATCAGGCAGTACGAGCGATCTGAAACGGGCTACCGGGCTATCGCAAAATCGGGTGAGACTTTTGAGGCCAGTATCATCATAGCTGCCGATGGAGCTGGCTCTACCTTTACCAAAGATATCGCTGGACTCCGTGTAGAGCCAGAGCATAACTGTTTTGGCCTGCGGGCTTACTACAAAAACGTAGGCGGACTGGATCACCAGAACTTTATCGAGCTGCACTTCCTGAAGGAGTTCCTGCCGGGCTATTTCTGGATATTCCCGCTGCCCAATGGCTACGCCAATATCGGCGTGGGTATGCGTGCAGATGTGATGGGCACCAGGAAGCTAAACCTGAAAAAGGAATTTGAAAAGATCATCACCTCTCACCCTGCCGTGCGGATGCGATTTGAGCAGGCTGAGATGATCGGAGATGTAAAACTGCACGGTCTGCCGCTGGGCAGCAAGAAGCGCCAGCTATCCGGAGACCACTACATGCTGGTGGGAGATGCGGCTATGCTGATAGACCCTTTCACCGGTGAAGGTATAGGCAACGCGATGATGAGTGGCATGCTGGCCGCACAGCAAGTGTCCCGCTGTATCGCTACGCAGAAATTTGACGCGGCCACTATTGCGCAATATGATAAAACGGTTTACGACCGGCTGTGGAGCGAACTGCTCCTAAGCTACCGCATGCAGCAGTTGGTGAATTATCCATCGATTTTTAACTTTGTGGTGCGTAAGGCCAATGGTAATGCAGTACTGCGCGAGACGATCATGGCGATGTTTGACGACCTCGATCTCCGCTCACGGCTGAAGGACCCACGGTTTTACTTTAAACTGTTATTCTCGTAAACACCTCAATACAAAAAATGAAGAAGATAGCTATCCTCCTCTCCGCAGCGCTGCTCACCGCCGGCTGCACCTATGCTCAGAAAGGCCAGACCTGCGACCCGGCTAAAGAAGCTAAATATAAGTCCCTCAGCAATCCCAATACCGCTGGCGGCTATGGCACTGTGATCACAAAAGATAAGGCCATAACAGTAGCGCAGCTGGAGAAGGACATGAAGGCACAGAACGTAGCTGAAAAGAAGAATGTAAAAATATCTGGTAAGGTAAACAGCGTCTGCAAGATGAAAGGATGCTGGATGGAAGTATCTGATGGCAAAGGTGGAAGTATGCGCGTCCGCTTTAAGGATTATGCATTCTTCGTACCACGCGACTGCGAAAACCAGACTGCCTACCTGCAGGGTACTGCCCGCTATGACACTACATCAGTAGCGATGCTGAAACACTATGCCGAAGATGCAGGCAAGTCTAAGAAAGAGATAGCCGCTATCACTCAGCCAGAGGTATCCCTCACTTTCCTTGCTGATGGCGTGCTTTTCGACAAAAAATAAAAATTGTCCACAGGAGCTATAAAATCCTGTTTAAGATCATATATTTGCAACCGCTTTAAAAAGCAGGTCGTTTCCGTAGCTCAGCTGGTAGAGCAATACACTTTTAATGTATGGGTCTCGGGTTCGAATCCCGACGGGAACACAAAAAGCCACCACTATGGTGGCTTTTTTATTTCTCATCGAGCTCTCACTAAATATTTCCTGCCGTGAGCTATACGATCACACGATCGTGCTCTAACTTGCGCGCGATTTCTGATCGTTCTTCATTTTCTAAATACTCCTCACTATGAATCAGCCTAACAGACAGCGCGCAGAGCTGGCAGTCATCGTACTGTTCATCATCATCATTTCTATACTCGTCTGGAATATCACTCCCTACTCATCTATGCCGGCGCGTGTAGAGCCGGTCACAGAGTCGGCACCAGCCTCATCTCCCACTGCCAACACACCTGCTGACGAGCAGTGGAAGCATGGCAAAGAACTATTTAAAAGCAACTGTGCTTCCTGCCACAATCCCAAGGTCGCGCAGACAGGTCCGGCCCTCATAGGTGTGGCCCGGCGCTGGGAAGATGCCGGCAGCTATCAAGGTAGGACGGGCAAACAATGGCTCTACGCCTGGATCAAAGACTGGCATGAGCCGGTGGGAGCCAAATATCCCTACGCAGTCACTATACAAAACTACTCTCCCTCTGAGATGAATATGTTTCCAACGTTAAAGGATGAGGATATAGATGCCATCCTGCACTACGTAGAGGCCTCTCAGGCAGGACAGCCTGTAACCATGCGCTGATAGCCCACCACGCACAGCTGTGCATAGGGGATTTGCAGGATTTGCTTATTTTGCCCGCCTTAAATCAAGAGCATGGATCTCAAAGGCAAAAATGCCCTCGTGACGGGTGGCTCCCGCGGTATCGGCCAGGCCATCGTGCGCAAATACGCAGCATATGGCGCCAATATCGCTTTCACCTACCTCAATAGTGCAGAAAAGGCTCAGGCTCTGGTAGAGGAGCTCACCGCTGAGTATGGCGTGAAAGTAGTAGCCTACAAGTCTGACGCCGCCTCTTTCACAGCTGCAGAGCAGCTGGTCAATGACGTGGCCGCCGATCTTGGTCGCATAGATATACTGGTGAATAATGCCGGTATCACCCGTGACAATCTGATCCTGCGCATGAGCGAGGAGCAGTTTGACGAGGTGATACAGGCCAACCTGAAGTCAGTATTTAACCTGACCAAACAGGTGGCCAAACTGATGCTGCGCCAGAAATCCGGCTCTAT
Source organism: uncultured Chitinophagaceae bacterium (assembly GCA_964571705.1). Taxonomy (GTDB): domain Bacteria; phylum Bacteroidota; class Bacteroidia; order Chitinophagales; family LD1; genus UBA1941. The sequence continues at coordinate 17,362 of CAZNDJ010000017.1, read as the reverse complement.
CATCAACCTGACCTCCATCGTAGGCCTCCGCGGCCAGGCCGGCCAGAGCAATTATGCCGCCTCCAAGGCAGGCATTATAGGCTTTACCAAGTCGATAGCTGATGAGTTTGGCAGCCGGAGCATCCGGTGCAATGCCATCTCACCAGGATTCATAGAGACGGATATGACGCACGTGCTGGGAGAAGATATCAAGAAAAACCTCCTGACGCAGATACCGCTGGGCCGCATGGGCAGGGCAGATGAGATAGCCAATGCCGCACTATTTCTGGCGTCCGACCTATCTGCCTACATTACAGGACAGACACTATCGGTATGTGGAGGCATGAGCCGTTGATAACCAAGTTAACTTTTTCGTCCGGATATGCGGATTTTCCGGAGAAAAGGATATATTTGCATTCCGTTTTCAAAATCTGAGTAAAAATCAACTGAATATGAATCCCACTATCAAACTAGTGAACGACACCTTCAACCAGCCAAACAAGCATCCAAAGTTCGGCCCTGGTGACAATATAACTGTAAGCTATAAGATCACCGAAGGAAACAAGGAGCGTATCCAGGAGTTTCGTGGTGATGTGATCCAGCTGAACGGCGCTGGCACTACTGCTACTTTCACCGTACGTAAGATATCTAACGGTGTAGGCGTAGAGCGTGTATTCCCTCTCTACTCTCCATTCGTAGATGAGATCGCTGTAAACAAGGTAGGCCGCGTACGCCGCGCCAAGCTGTACTATCAGCGTGACCGTAAGGGTAAGGCAAGCCGTATCTCTGAGAAAAGGCAAGCTGTGGCTGAGTAATACTCGGTTCAATATATTAAAAAGGCCTCCGCACTCCGGAGGCCTTTTTATTTAGAGGCGTATTGTCCTCATGTCATTTGGGGGCGACTATAGAATAGTACTTTACCCCATAGCCAGCCCATACGCCTATCGCGCTATCACCAGTGATATTGGATTTAACCCGAAGGGGTGATGAAAAAGGACTACCCCCACCATCATTTTCCAGGGTATTGTAGAAGTCATAAGTCCGGCTGTCAATATTTGCCCACTTGAGGGTCACTGTATCTCCCTTCCAGAAGTATCCATAAGTGACCGGGTCAGGATTTGTGATATAGCCGGGTATGCCACGCTCCAGCGGCAGAGTGAGCGTCTGGCCTATCCACAGCTTATCATCATACACAGAGCCTGAATACGGGGTATAGAATGGCTCATTATTCCGTTGTGTCCAGTATCTGATAAAATGCCCATTGCTTGGCGGTATGGTGATAGTCGCCATTACGTTCACCAGGCTATCATTATTGGGCACCGGGCGTATGCTGAGTCCATCTATACCCAGCGCCTGGGGTATGGTGGTATAAGATGTCAGCGTCTTATTGCCCACCCTGATATTCAGGTTATAGGTGTGATTTTCTACACCGCAATGGGGGCAACTGCCGGTATTGTAGTATGCAGCCAGCTCCGCCAGTGGCAGGGTATAGACGCATACATCCGGCACACTGGATGAGTCATAGACCGTGACGCCCAAAGAATATAGCAACGTCCACTTCATGGAATCAGGCACTGCCGTCAGGTCGCGCAGGCATATCTCCTCCAGTGGTATATGTGTGCTGTCATTATCCACCGTCATATACATGGCAGCGCCATGCAGGAAGAAAGCCCCTATATCGTTGATATTGAGATCGCCAAAAACTCTGGTACTGCGCGTAAGCAGGACCACCGGTGGCTTACCACTCTCGATGCTCCCATCTACGACGGTGCTAGTACCAAAATCTGGCAGGTCGCCACTGATATCTTTGGTACAGGAGGTCGTGATGGTAGCGGAAAAGGCTATCATAATGAGCTGGACATATAGGATGATCTTCAAACTTTTCATCTTATCCTCCAAATTTAAAGTTCCAGGTAATAGATGGCAGTACAGGGAAAAGTGACACCTGTTTGAGGGATGTCTTGATACTGCCGGTATACGGGTTGCCTTGCACATCTACATAGACAAAATAAGGATTCTGGCGGCTGTAGACATTATAGATCGAGATATTCAGGTCCGAGTGCAGTTTGGGAAAGCGCTTATGCTTGAGTGTATAGGTGACACTCAGGTCCAGCCGGTGATAGTCCGGGAGCCGGTAGAAGTTTCGCGGACCATAAATCTGGTGTATCGTACCATCCTGATAGAATAGCTGTACGGGCAGTGTCGTAGCATTGCCCGAAGCATACACGAATGTCGCACCCAGTTTCCACCGGTTATTGATCTCATACATCAGTACGATATTCAGATCGTGGCGGCGATCATATTTTGCAGCAAACCACTGATCATTATTGATGCTTGGGAATCTGCGCTGCGTCCAGGCCAGCGTGTATCCTATCCAGCCTTGAAATTTACCCCTTGCCTTCTTCAGGAAAAACTCCGCACCATAGCTCCTCCCCTTGCCAAATACAAAGAAATCTTCTACATCCTGATCGATCCCGACCACCTTATTATCCCCGTATTCGATCTGATTGAAAAGGTCTTTATAGTACCCTTCTATCGAGGCTTCAAACATATTGTCATGGAAATTCTGGAATACCCCCAGCGAGTACTGCAATGCCATCTGTGGTTTCACCACCGGAGTGCTAGGTACCCAGAGATCGAAAGGCAGTGTCGTAGTTGAGTTAGATACGAGATGGATATATTGCTTAGTCAGTGAGATGCCGGCTTTGATGGAAGTGGATTTAGCTATCTTGAACCTGGCACTGACGCGCGGCTCCAGACCATAATAGGTCTTGACTGGCTGATCCACAGCATAGGCCACGCTATCTATCTTGACCCCGGCTGAGTCAAAGATCGTTTTCTTATACGGACCTGCCAGGCAGAAGAGAGATGCGCGCAATCCAAGGTTTATCTTAAGCCACTTATTGACCTCAAAATCATCGGAGATATATGCCGCCAGCTCATGCCCGTATTTAGACGAGGTGTTTGTATTCTGAATGCTCACTGAGTCAAACACTCCCTGAGTCTGGTAGGGTGTGAGCATATGGTTGGTATAGTCTACGCCAAACTTGACCATATGGCCTACCAGCGGGGAATAATCGAAGGCAAGCTTGGCTCCGATATCACGCGTATCACTGCTCACCCCAAAAATGATACCGCGATAATTTGAATTGATATCAAAGCGATAGTCATTGTAGATGAACATTGCGTTCATAAATAACTTGTCGCCAAAGATATGATTCCACCGGCCGGTCACTGTGCTGTTCCCCCATGGGAAATGGATATTAAAATCACCTTCCGGCGCCTTGAAGTTGAACACATCCCTGCCGAAATAGCCACTCACAAACAAACGATCCTTGTCAGAAATGATATAGTTGAGCTTAGCATTCAGGTCATAAAAGTAATAGCCGTCCTTTTTGTATCTACCGCCCTGATAGGTAGCCAGGAAAGGTTTGGTAATGAGGTCAATATAGGTGCGCCGACCTGAGAGGATGATGGAGCATTTATCCTTCTTCAGTGGCCCCTGCACCGTGAGGCGGGACGCTATGAGGCCGATCCCACCTGCTACCTCCCAATGCTTCATATTGCCCTCGCTCATTTTGACATCTACTACAGATGAGAGGCGCCCTCCATATTGTGCAGGCATGGCACCTTTCTCTACCGCCACCGAGCGTACAGCATCCGAGTTGAAAACCGAGAAAAATCCGAACAGGTGGCCGGTATTGTACACTACAGCCTCATCCAGTAGTACGAGATTCTGGTCAGGTCCACCACCACGTACGTAGAACCCGGTATTGCCCTCGCCAGCCGCCATGACACCTGGTAGCAACTGAATGGTCTTCAGCACATCCACCTCGCCCATGAATGCAGGTATTGACTTCACGGTTTCTATATTCAACTCCTGGCGGCCAACTGAGGTACTGGTCACATTGGCGTCTTTCTTTTCTGCCGTGACCACGATCTCTTTAGTGGCCACTGTAGAGGTATGCAGGTCAAAGTTCATTTTGACATTAGCTGAGAGATCCACTGATATCGTATGCGTCTCGTATCCTACATAAGATACCTTAAGCGTATAGCGGCCAGCCGGGAGATCGAGTGAGTAAAAACCGTAATCATTCGTATTCGTCCCTTTGGTCAGCTCCACTACAGCTATGGTCGCGCCCAGCAGGCCCTCACCATTGGCTGTATCTTTGATATATCCGGATATGGTATATTTAGATGCTGACTGTGCCGAAGCATATGATAGGGTAACCAGGCCCATGACAAGGCAAAATATGACGCGGGATAGTAAAACTCTCAGCATAGGGTGGTCAGTAGCTGTGCGAAAGTAAACCAACCATATGACATGTCTCGTTGCCTTTTTATGATTTTCAATCGAATGTGGTGTAAATAACGGTGAAATGACTAAGCCGGTATTCCGACCTGAGTGATCACATTTCTACTAACAATAAAGTTGTACAATAGTTGCCTGGGCGTCTATGCTCAAAGCGCCAGGATACTATCTCTGAGAAGCGACAGATACTCGCTAGCTCCCCGCAGGCGCGACCCATACCACGAGAACATTTCGCCATCCACTATCATGATCTTTGCTTTGGGACACAATAGCTGAAATTCTGCAAGATGTTTCTCTGTAAAGCTATATGGCTCGGAGGAAAGAAATATAAGGTCCGGCGCCCGCTCTGCTAGCTGGGCAGCTGTGACCTCCGGATAGCGGGTTTGGTCTGCATATGCATTGCGTACGCCGAGTGCACCGAGCATCTGATCTATAAATGTGTCTACAGCAGCAACCATATAGGGCTTGCGCCATATCAGATAGGCCGCTGTGAGGCTGGCCGGGACAGCTCTGTGCCGGGCCAATGCTGCAAATCCATTTTGTATCTCAGCCACTAGCTCGCGGGCTGTCAGCTCAGAAGCTGTCATCTCTCCTACAGCTATCATCATCTGATAGACATCATGGAGTGTATAGATGTCACTCATCCAGACGGGATAGTCCAGCTTCAGTGCCTCTATACCATCAGGATAATTTTCCTCTTTATTGCCTATGATCAGATCTGGCTGCAGCTCCCTTATCTTATCTGTATCAAAATCCTTGGTCCCTCCTATGCGCACCTTATTACGCACCAGCCCGGATGGATGGATACAGAAACGCGTCACCCCTACTATCCTATCTCCTAGTCCCAGATCAAACAGCAGCTCAGTCTGGGAAGGCACAAGGGAGATGATACGCGTCGGATAATCCGGTACGTTCACGGCCTGTCCCATCTGATCCTTATATATATTCACGTGATTTGTATTAGCTAGAAATTAAAATTGGCACAAATTCTGATATGACAACGTTAAACATTTCAACCACTCACGTATGAGAAAGCCAATCCTAGTTATAGCAGCCCTGGTCTTGATCGCATTAGGCTCCGGAGGATGCCGCAAAGACATCTACGGATGTACAGACCCGTATGCCTCCAACTATGCCCCTAACGCCAATGTCGATAACGGTACTTGCAGGTATGTGCGGTATGGTGATGTGATGTTCTGGACAGATCGGAATGAGGGCAATGTACAGATCACTATCAATGGCCAGACGGGAACCATAACGGGCTATGTGACCGGTGGGACACCCAGTTGTGGCAATGGTGTCTCTGCTACTTTCTCCCTGCAGGAGGGCTCTTACACCTATACGGCGGTAGCCGGGCCGTCACCTACATATCCTCAAGGCTACACCTATACAGGCACTGCAGTGGCGCAAAGTGGCGTGTGTAACGCCTACCAGCTATAGTATCAGGCCAGCGCCTCTATGAGGTCAAACTCTGTGATGATGGTCCAGTCGCTGGTAGGTAGCTGCACCATGACGGCAGTATTGTCTTTAGAGATTTGCTTAGATATCTCTGAAACAGATGCATGATATGGCACAGCAGGAAACTTACCTCCCATGACCTGACCTACCTGACGCTCGCGTGACTGGTGGTCGTCCATGAGTAGCTGTAGTATCAGATTCTCGGACATACTGCCTACCAGTTGGTTGTTTTCCATCACTGGCAACTGGGTGATACCTTTCTCCTTCATTACCTTGAAAGCCTCTGCTACTGTTTGCTGAGGTGACACAGCCACCAGCTGCTGATAGCCTTTCTTGCGCTCTATGATGGTCTTGGCAGTCACCACATCATCTACCAGGAAGCCCCGATCGCGCATCCAGTCATCATTATAGATCTTGCCTACATAGCGGCTACCGTGATCATGCAGGATGATCACTACCACATCTCCTTCCTTAAACTGATCTGCGCGCTGCAGTACGCCCTGCACGGCTGCACCAGCCGAGTATCCGGCAAAGATCCCCTCCTCTGTAGCCAGCCTGCGGCACATCACGGCTGCATCCTTATCAGACACCTGCTCTACTGCGTCTATTACATTAAAGTCAAAATTGCCCGGAATGATGTCCTGGCCTATACCTTCTATCAGGTATGGGTAGGCTTCCTTCATATCCTTCTCGCCTGTTTCCTTATACTTTTTGAGGATAGAGCCATAGGCATCTACACCTATCGTCTGTATAGCAGGATTCTTTTCCTTCAGGTACATAGAGGTACCCGTCACGGTGCCACCCGTGCCAATGGTAGTCACGTAGTGCGTCACCTTGCCTTCTGTCTGCTCCCATATCTCAGGGCCGGTAGTGAGGTAGTGCGCCTTGCGGTTTGAGAGGTTCTCATACTGATTAGCAAAAAAAGAATTAGGTATCTCACGAGCCAGGCGCTCACCTACCTGGTGATAGTTGCGCGGATCATCGTGTGCTACATTGGTAGGACATACGATCACCTCAGCACCTAGTGCACGGAGTATGTCCACTTTTTCTTTGCTCTGCTTATCCGTAGTGCTGAAGATGCACTTATAGCCCTTCACGGCAGCAGCCAGCGCTATACCCATACCCGTATTGCCGGAGGTACATTCTATGATCGTTCCACCAGGTTTCAGCTTTCCGTCTTTCTCTGCATCTATCACCATCTGGTAGCCGATACGGTCCTTGATAGAGTTGCCGGGGTTAAAGTATTCTACTTTCAGCAGGAGGTCTGCCTTGATGCCCTTACCTATTTTATTGAGCCTGACCAGCGGTGTGTGGCCTATCGTTTCCAGGATGTTGTTATATACCTTCATGTTCTATTCACTTTAGTGCGGCGTAAATATCACAAAATCCCCCAAATGGCCGACCATCGGTAGATTAATTGTAGATAAGTAATGAGAGGGAATGAGGGACTAGCTTAAAATAAAAATGGCCACCTCTTTCGAGATGACCACTTTGAACCTATGAAAACGTGATGTAAAGATAAGAAGGATTCCGACTTTTTAGCGAGTTCCTCTCCTGTTTTTTACATTTTTTTATTTGTGTTGATCTAAAAGCTTACACCTGATAGACATCAAAAAAAATGGCCACCTCTTTCGAGATGACCACTTTGAACCTATGAAAACGTGATACAAATGTAACTAGAATATTGAATGTTCCAACCCTTGTTGGCAAAAAAAACAACTAACTTATCCATACATTCCTCACATCCGCCGATGTCATGATTTAACTCATGCATTTTCGATCATTACTCTCTCGAGGTTTTCGAGAAAGCTAAGAGTGGCGGGGCAGCGCGGAGCATTATTGACATATAATTTCTCACTGACCTGATGGTAAAAGTCCCTGCGCACATGGTGAGGGAAACCGCTGCAGTCCCCCGGGCGGATATCATAGACCGCGCATTTATTATCCTTTTTGAGATGCTGGCACGGCTGCTTCACGTTTACTATGTCACCGTTATCCTCATCCACGGTTAGATACTTGGCAAAGTACTCATCGAATGTCATACCTACACGCTCGGCTATGCGCCTGATCTCGGGACGGGTGAAAGTCGGTGTCATGGTCTTACAGCAATTAGCACAATCGAGGCACTCTACTTCTTTCCAGGCGGCCTGATCAGCTGCCTTCAGCATTTTCTGTAGGTTCTTTGGTTTCTTGCGGGCTAGCTTTTTGAGGAAAAGGGCGAGGCCCGCTTTCTTTTGGTGGGCGCGGCGCACTCTGGCGGCGACATTAAATTTGGGCATGTATTGGGAGATATATTAAAGCGATAATACTAAAAAAGTTTTTCGAGGTCTGAGGCAGCATACGTGTGATTTCTTTCCACAAAGAAGCTACCGGGACTACCCTTGGTTTTGCCACCGGCAAAAAGCCTGTAGAAAAACGCAATAGGCGAAAGGAACACGATAAAGACCACTCCGAGTATGATGCGGCTGGTCACCGCGCCTATCTGCTCTCCTACCCACTTCCAGCCATCAGTCACCCTGACCAATACGTAGGGAGAGACCAGGCCGGCCACAAGCACGATACCTGCCGCCGCCATCAGCCACCACTGGTGCAGCCGCCATCCTATGAGGGTAAAGCCGACCCAGATGATGGCCAGTGCCTTGTATTGTTCCTTTCTCTTTTTGGTCATGATGATATCAGAACATGGGATATACAAATGGAGCCACGGCAGAGTTGCCCCCTATCACTATGAGTACACCGATCAGCAGCAGTACGATCACGATAGGAAGCAGCCACCATTTCTTGCGTACTTTCAGAAAATCCCACAACTCTTTTAGAAATTCCATCTGTCTATTTTCAATCTAATTTAAATTGTTTTTTTGGTAAGAGTCCCGTCATATCCGGCTGCTCCTCTTTCAGCAATACATAATGCCCCATGACCAGCATATCCATCTCCGTATGCATGAAGCAGATCAATGCATCCTCTGGTGTGAGCACAGGTGGCTCCCCACGTACATTGAAACTTGTATTGACCAATACACCGCAGCCAGTCCTTGCCTTGAATGAAGTGAGGAGTTGGTGATACAGCGGATTAGTTTCTCTGCTCACCGTCTGCACCCGTGCAGAGAGGTCTACATGCGTGATAGCCTGTAGCTGCGAGCGCTCCGCATACAGGCGTTCCATCATAGGCAGCGAGGCGTAACCTGTCGGCAACGGTTTGCGGATACTAGCCTGTACATCTGCTACCAGCAGCATATACGGTGACTCCCTATCCAGCTCAAAGTACGCTGCGACATCCTCTGCCAGCACACTAGGCGCAAATGGCCTGAAACCCTCACGGTACTTGATCTTCAGATTGAGCCGTTGCTGCATTGCTGTATTGCGCGGGTCGGCCAGTATGGTCCTATTGCCCAGTGCCCTCGGGCCAAACTCTGCCCTGCCCTGATACCAGCCTACCACCAGTCCCATATCTATCAGTTCAGCTACTGATGCGCACAGGCTCTCATCAGACAGATAGTGAGTAGAGGCTGCCTTGTATCTGGTTAGCGTACTTTTTATTTCATCATCTGTGTAGGAAGGGCCGAGGTATGCCCCCTGCATGGTGTCATGTTGACCGTCAGCCATGCGCGGCGTGCCAGCATATATATACTCTGCGGCCAGTGCCGCACCGAGCGCCCCGCCTGCATCACCTGCCGCCGGCTGTATCCATATATTTTTAAAAATATCCTCACGGAGTAGCCTGCCATTGGCTACACAGTTCAGCGCTACACCACCCGCCAGGCAGATATTGTCCGAGGCTGTCAGGCGTCGGGCCTCAGCAGCCATTTTCAGTACGATATCCTCTGTGACCTGCTGTATGGCCAGTGCCAGGTCGCAGTGCTCCTGACCCAGTGGCTCTTCTTCTTTTTTGCGACGCTGAAATCCGAACAATCCTGCCCACCTCGCATCACGCGCCATACGCAGCCCGACAGCATAGTCAAAGTACTGCTGATCCAATCGGATAGATCCGTCAGCACTGATGGTGACCAGTTTCTCTGTGATGATCTTTTTATAACGCTCCACCCGCTCTGAACCATTGACACCATATGGCGCCAATCCCATCAGCTTATATTCGCCGCTATTTACCTTAAATCCGAGGTAGTAGGTAAACGCAGAATACAACAATCCGACAGAATCCGGGAAGTGCAATTCTTTTAAAACAGTAATATCCTTACCCTTGCCATGAGATATAGAAGCAGTAGCCCACTCTCCCACTCCATCTATAGTGAGTATCGCTGCATCCTGATAGGGAGAGGGATAGAAGGCGCTGGCAGCATGAGACAGATGATGCTCCGGGAAAAGTATCTTGAGCTTTTTTCTGTCATACTCCATCACATCCTCCAGTTCATCCTTGATGATATTGCGCAGGAAAAGCTTCTCGCGCATCCAGACGGGCATAGCTTTCAGAAAGGATATGATACCCTTCGGCGCATAGCTGTAGTAGGTCTCTATCAGCCGCTCAAATTTGATAAAAGGCTTGTCATAAAATACTACGGCATCCAGCTGGTCTATGGTCAGGCCAGCCTGCGCCAGACAGTAGCGTACAGCGTGAGCTGGAAAGCTATCATCATGCTTGACACGCGTGAAACGCTCCTCCTGCACAGCAGCTATGATGCGGCCATCTATAGTCAGTGCAGCAGCCGAATCATGATAGTAAGCGGAGATACCGAGGATTTTCACCAATGAATTTGTGCTGCCTAAAGTAAATAAATCCTGAAGATCAGGAGCCTATACTCGTCAGGTACTTTTTGACATTGCCTTCTATCCGGCTTTGGATATCAGAGTTATCAGCATGCTGAAACTTCTGACCGGTCACACGCTCATACAACTCTATATATCGCTCCGTGATCGTATGTACAAAATCATCCGGCATGAATGGCATGGTCTGGCCATCTTTACCTGCAAAATCATGAGCCATCAACCACTCTCGGACAAACTCTTTGGAGAGTTGCTTCTGCGGCTCACCAGCAGCTTGCCGATCGGTATAGCCCTCTGCGTAGAAATAGCGTGAGGAGTCCGGCGTATGTATCTCGTCTATCAGGTACACCTCACCATTGTACAGACCAAACTCATACTTGGTATCTACCAGTATCAGCCCCTGCCTGGCAGCCATCTCCGTACCGCGGGCAAAGAGGCCATAGGTATATTGTTCCATTTTAGCATATTGCTCAGGAGTTACGATCTTTTTCTCCAGTATCTCCTCACGGCTGGCATCCTCATCATGTCCCTCCATAGCCTTTGCCGCAGGCGTGATGATCGGCGTAGGAAATTTATCATTCTCCTTCATTCCCTCCGGCAGCGCTACACCACAGAGGGTACGCTTGCCCAGCTTGTACTCGCGTGCCGAGTGGCCCGCCAGATAGCCGCGTATCACCATCTCCACACGGATCGGCTCACACTTTTTGCCTACTGACACATTAGGGTCTGGTGTAGCCTCCAGCCAGTTAGGACAGAGATCGCGGGTAGCATTGAGAAAGTAGGCTGCGATCTGATTCAGCACTTGCCCCTTGAATGGTATAGGCTTTGGCAGGATATGATCAAAAGCCGAGATGCGGTCTGACGCGACTGCGATCAGTTTATCCTTTATGAAATAGACGTCACGGACTTTGCCGTGGTAGACAGATTCCTGTCCTGGAAAGTTGAAATTAGTATCCTTGATGGCTGCCATAAAAATGAGAGGTAGAGGTGTTAGAAGTTTACGCGCCGAAATTAATAAGTAAACATTCTTATACTCTAATCAGTCAGATAATTTTTATCACCTTTTGCTCAATCCTTCTTCAGCGTATCATAAGCCTTGATGATCTCCCGCACCAGCCTATGGCGTACCACGTCAGATTCATTGAGGTGGATCATAGAGATGCCGTTGATATCCTTTAGGATGCGCAGGGCTACAGGCAGGCCTGACTCATGAGCCTTTGGCAGGTCTATCTGGGTCGGGTCACCGGTGATGATGCACTTAGAGTTTGGTCCGATACGTGTCAGAAACATCTTGAGCTGAGGGGAGGTAGCATTCTGCGCCTCGTCCAGCAGGATAAAGGAGTAGTCCAGCGTACGGCCGCGCATGAAGGCCAGCGGGGCCACTTCTATCACACGGTTCTGCATGTAGTAGGCCAGTTTGTCCATAGGGATCATATCCTCCAGGGCATCATACAGGGGGCGCAGGTATGGGTCGATCTTCTCTTTCAGGTCACCGGGCAGGAAGCCGAGGTTCTCACCCGCCTCTACCGCAGGCCGGGTCAGGATGATCTTGCGTACACTCTTTTCCTTCAGCGCCTTCACGGCCAGCGCTACGGCAGTATAGGTCTTGCCCGTACCGGCAGGACCTATGGCAAAAAGCATGTCGTTCTTCTCGCACTCCGTCACCATCTGCTGCTGATTGGCAGTGCGGGCGCGGATGATATGGCCATTATTGCCATGTACGATCACGTTTTTGATCTCCTTATCACCTGCCACCTCCTTCTCCTCGCCGGTCAGGATGCGCTCCATCATATCTTCGGTCAACTTGCCATGGCGCTCTACGTGTGCTACCATGCGGTCCACTTTCTCACGAAAGATGCTCAGGTCGTCATCTATGCCTTCGGCTTTGATCGTATTGCCGCGGGAGACCATCCGGAGTGTAGGGAAAGATTTTTTCAGTAGGTTAAACTTGGAGTTATTGACCCCGAAGAAATCCAGCGGGTCTATACCATCTATGTGAATTGAAATTTCTGTCAAGGGCGTTTTATTTTAGTATCCGCAATCTAAGACAATTATAGTGTCGGCTAATCAGGTCACGGTATCCACTTTCCCACATGTTGTCCACCTCGCTCATTTCATTGATGCAATATATTTGTAGCATGCAGCATAGCGCGTGAAACAGATCGTCACCATCACCACCGACATGGGCGAGACCGACTACTACCTCGGCGCGCTGAAGGGAGCACTACTCTCCCGCTGCATCGATATACAGATAGTAGACATAGCCACGCGCATAGATCCATTCAAGCTCAGGCAGGCAGCCCACGTACTGCGCCATGCCTATCCTTATTACCCCAAGGGCACCATACATGTGATGAATGTCAACTCTCCGGAGTCCAAGGGGCGGATGCTCTGTGTGCATCATCATGAGCAGTATTTCATCTTCTTTGATAATGGTGCTATCACGCTGCTCTTTGATACCGTACCACCGGAAACCTACCTAATCAATGATGATGTGAGCGAGAGCAGCAATATGCTTTTTGCAGAAGGCATCACTAATATCATCAATGCTATCACTTCAGGCCTTGGGCTGGCTATCATAGGCCACCGCGTACAGCAGGTGCGCAGCCAGCGCCTCATGATACCGCAGCACTCACAGGGCTTTATCAAGGGCACGGTCATTTACTTTGACCAGTATGGCAATGCTGTGACCAACATTACCCGCCCCATCTACGATCAGTGCATAGGCGAGAGCCAGGTACGTATAGAGTTTGGCATCTATGAGATCAATAAACTATGCCGCCACTATGCCGAGGTAGAGGATGGCGAGCTGCTGGCGTTGTTTAACGGGGAGAACCGCCTGGAGATAGCGCTCAATAAATACAATGCTGCAAAAATGCTCTCGCTCAAGCTGGATACAAGTTCCATTCTGGTCCAGAAAATCGGTTAATCCGAAGACAAACAGTTGTATTTTATCTATTTGTTAATTAACAAACGGCTATTGGTTTATCGGCTTTCTTCGTAACCTTTCGTTAAACGGTGCGTAAAAAACAACAAAAAACAACAGAATGAAAGTAACACGAGTCCTGTTTGCGGCAGCTTTTACTGCCACTTGCTTCTTTGCTAGCGCGGCCTCCATGGTCAGCGTAGAGTGTACCCAGGTAGACGCCAAGACTTTCCACATCAATGCTACTGGCTCTGAGGGCCCCGTAGCTGATGCGCTCATCAACTATGATGTAAAAAACACTGAAGGCCGCACACTGGCCAGCGGATCAGGCAGCAATATCAGCTTTGACGAGACGACGCTCGCCAAGGGTGAAGCTTTCTCGATCACCATCTATACGCTGGCAGACGGAAGTGTCCAATCACAAACAATCACACGCCACGCTGGAGTGAAGTGATCCAAGATAGTTTTAAGTCGACTGAAAGGCCTGGTGTTATCGCCGGGCTTTTTTATGTCGTCACTGCACCTGATAGGGCTCCGGCTGCTCTACAGGCAGCGATGATTCACTGATCCGGCCATCATGCTCTATCTGATAGTAGTGCGTAGAGAGCACTTTGCGGTCCACTACTTTATTGCCCTTGTAGCCGGCGCTAAGCGGGTTCTTCTGCCATATCTGCTTCAGGTCTCTCGAGGTGATGAGGCCAGAGCTATCTACCATGGCAGTGGTGATATGTATCGGGCTACAGGAGCAGCCTATTTTTTGCTCGCCCAGCTTGTGACCGGCCTTGTCTATATTGATCAATATGAAATTAGCAGGAGCATCAAACAGATCCCAGTCCCACATTCCGATTTCATTGACCTCCTCCCGATCAGCATAAATGTATGAAGAAAAGCTATCACTCAAATGCAAAGCAGCAACGAAAGTCACGCTACGATCCACTGATCGGGAGAAACGCTGATCTCTGCTCCCGCGCACCAGATCGCGCATAGCAGCATCACTGGCACTGTATGCTACAGCAGCAGAACCTGAGACTGGTATGGACGTATGCTTCTGAAAAAGTAAAGCGAGTGTAAGAGTGAACGGTAAAGCCGCAGTAGTAGAGGATGAGATGGTGCGGAGCGTACCAGCCTGACCATTGGTACCGGATAGATGCCTATCCATACTAGTATAAAACGGCTCGTACATGTCCAACCTGAAAAAGAATGAATCAGATGCGATCCGCAAAGCAGCTAAGGAATCCTGTGTCATAGCCCAATTTAGGAGCTCGACAGCAGCATCTGTATCGCTCTTTCCTAAGGCATATCTTGCAGCAGATATGTAGTAGTCACTTGGCCATTTCAATGAGTCCACCATGGCGACCAATCTTTCACTTAGCCTCACGGCTCCGGGTGATTGCCTGTTTATAGACCATCCCAGCCATCGATAGGTCTCCGATCCGGGAAACACTCTCACTGCTTGTTCCAGCACTTTCTGCCTGTCCGGGTTATCATCCATCCCTCGGGATTTTCTCACAAGCTGTATCGCCTGGAGCAAAGATTCCTCGGTGTACTTGCGCTGGCGTATAGCTACCAGATCAAAAAGCCCTGTAGTATCTATCACGAGTGAGTCAATATTCTCTGCTACTGAGTAGGTCGTAAAGGTATCATTGGTGGGGAGGGTATCCGCTATGGGGATAGTGTGCGAAGGCCGCGAGAAAGCGTAAACACCGATCACGATCGACAGCCCTGCAGCAGCACCAATCAGCATCCTTTTCATGGTCATTGGGTTTAAATGATTAATACGCTATCCTGACTATCTTATTGCGCATGAGCGGGTAGCGGCTTTACACTTTTTAGCATCGATGCGGCTATTGCAATCTTTCCATAAAAGTCGACAGTCAACTGTCCACGAAATGACAATATCCTCCTCGTCGACCGTTGACCGTCGACTGTGGACAAGGCCCTTCCTAGTGGTGGCTACGCTTACTACGCTCCGATTTTTTGTCCACGCTCTCCAAAATCTCCTCTTTTCTCCCTATTTTTGGGCGTGAGCGTTTTGAATGAAGAAACATACCGTGAGGTGCACAGCATCTTCTCGGCCTACCTCGAGCAGAAGGGACAGCGCAAGACCACAGAGCGCTATGCGATACTGGAGGAGATATACAGCCGCACAGATCACTTTGAGGCGGAGCAGCTATACACAGACCTCGTGGCCAAGGGTATCAACGTATCCCGCGCTACGATATACAATACGCTGGAGCTGCTCGTCTCCTGCGACCTGATCAAGAAGCACCAGTTTGGCAAGAATCAGGCACAGTATGAAAAATCATACGGCTACAAACAGCATGACCATATTATTTGTGTAGATTGCAAAAAAGTTGTCGAATTTTGCGATCCGCGCATACAGCAGATCAGGACGATGATGGGCGAGCTGCTCAACTTTAAGATCACCCACCATACCCTCTACTGCTACGGCGTCTGCGGCACCTGCCAGGTACGGAGAGAGATGGAGCACAAGGCATCTAAAAACTAACGATATGGAGATAAAGAAAGAACTCAAAGACGGCGTAGCCGTGATCTATCTGAGCGGAAATCTGCTCGGCGAGAATGCCAACGGCCCTGTGCTGGAATACGTAAAGCAGCAGCTCGATGGCGGTGTGAAGAAGGTCCTCTTTAACCTCACTGACCTCAAGTACATCAATAGCACCGGCCTGGGCATGCTCATGAGCGCACTGGCCAAGGTCAAGAACGCAGGCGGTGACATGTACCTCTGCAATGTACCTGACCTGATGACCAAGATCCTGAAGATGATGAAGCTCGAGAGTGCATTCAGCATCAGTGCCTCTGAAGAGGAAGCAGTAAAGAGCCTGGCGTAAGTAATGTATGATTGATAATGGACAATGAACAACGGAGCACACTAAAATGTGACCTTGCATTATCCATTTTCAATTAGTGATTGTCAATTATAAATTATCAATTTTCAATTAAGTAATGTTCGTCGATATACTTTTAGGTTTGCAGTGGGGAGATGAGGGCAAGGGCAAAATAGTAGACTACCTGGCTCCCCAGTATGATGTGATAGCACGCTTTCAGGGTGGGCCCAATGCCGGCCACACACTGGTGATAGGTGGTGAGAAGACCGTACTCCACACCGTACCCAGCGGCATCATGCACGGCAAGCCGATCAATATCATAGGCAATGGTGTAGTGATAGACCCGGTGACCCTCGTACGCGAGATCACGACACTGGAGAGCAAAAATGTACCAGTCAGGGGCCGCCTCTTTATCTCCAAGAAAGCGCACCTGATCCTGCCTATGCACAAGGTACTCGATGCTGCATCTGAAGCCGCAAAAGGCCAGTCCAAGATCGGCTCTACACTGCGTGGTATCACTCCTACCTATATGGACAAAACAGGCCGCAATGGCCTGCGCATGGGCGATATACTTTCCTCTGATTTCAAAGGAATGTACCAGCGTATCAAGGAGAAGCACCTCCACCTCGCGAAACAATATGATTTCGCATTTGACGTAACAGAGGAAGAAAACAAGTGGTTTGAAGCCATAGAGATACTCCGCTCTCATGAGAACCTCATCGACTCAGAGTACTACCTGAATGATATGATCAGCAAGGGCAAGACCATCCTGGCTGAAGGCGCTCAGGGCACGATGCTCGATATAGACTTTGGCACCTATCCGTATGTGACCTCGTCCAATACGATCAGCTCCGGCGCCTGCAATGGCCTCGGCATCTCTCCTACCAAGGTGAAAGAAGTGATCGGCATCGCCAAGGCCTACTGCACCCGCGTGGGTGGCGGCCCATTCCCTACCGAGCTGGACAATGAGACCGGCGAGCGCATCCGCCAGATAGGCTTCGAGTTTGGCGCTACGACTGGTCGCAAGCGCCGCTGTGGCTGGATAGACCTGCCAGCACTGCGCTATGGTATCATGATCAATGGCATTACCCAGATAGCTATGACCAAGGCCGACGTGCTCAA
>CAZNDJ010000016.1:0-44344 GCA_964571705.1 uncultured Chitinophagaceae bacterium | reverse complement strand
GAACGCGGAGAAGAGATAGACTGGGATTGATTTATTTATTAAAAGACAAAAGAACTCGACTAAGTGCTCAGCCTGCTCCCTATCAATCTGCTTCGTTTCATCGCCCTGCTGGCGGTGCAGGTACTTATTTTCAGCACGATCAATCTGGGCGCCTCTCTGGGTCCTTATGTCAATATTTTCGTGTATCCCCTGTTCATCCTGCTTTTGCCATTCAGCACGCCTACGTGGCTGCTCATGATACTGGGTTTTGCTACCGGGCTATCGCTGGATTTCTTCCTCGGCTCATGGGGCATGCATGCGGCCACCTGCCTGCTCATAGCCTACATGCGCCCGTCCCTCATCTCCATCATCACACCCAAGGGTGCCGAGTTTGAGGTAGAGCCCAATATCTACCTGCAGGGTTTCACCTGGTTTCTGATCTATGCGGGACTGGCTACCATCATCCATACCACCTTCTACTTTATCATAGAGAGCTGGACCTTTTACAACCTCTTTATCCTCTTTGCACGTATCCTCATCAGCAGCGCCTTTTCGGTGCTTTTTATGATGATGTTCCTCTACCTCTTTACCCCTACCCGCAAGCGGCGCATGGCATAATAAAAATAAGTGCTAAAACCACGCTATCAGTAGCATAGAATGTAGCAAACTCCGTTATTTTTGAGGCTGGATTTCTCCCCCGGTGAATAAAGATCTCTTTCAGAACAGGTACAATGTCGTGCGCATCATCATATTGGTGTTTGCATCGGTATTTGTGCTGCGCCTGGCCTACCTCCAGCTCTTTGAAAAGAAGTACGACAAGATCGCCTTTGACAATGCCATCAAGGAGGTAGAGGTCTACCCCACCCGTGGCCTGGTCTATGACCGCAAGGGTGAGCTGATAGTGTACAACGAGGCCATCTATGACATCATGGTCACGCCCCGCCTGGCCAAGACCGCCGATTCCAATAAGATCTGCTCCCTGCTGAAGATCACCATGGAGGACTACAGCACCCGCATGGCCAAGGCCCGTCAGTACTCTGCACACAAGGCATCCGTCTTCATGAAGCAGGTCTCACTGGAGGACTATCAGCGCTTTGAGGAGTCGCAGTACCTTTTCCCGGGTTTTGACGGGCAGGTGCGCACCATCCGCAAGTATCCGCACAACTGCGCCGCTGTGATCCTCGGAGACGTAGGTGAGGTAGATGACAACCTGATCAAAAACTCAAACGGCTACTACAAGCCCGGCGACTATGTAGGCCAGAGCGGTCTGGAGAGATTTTATGAGAAAGAGCTGGGCGGCACGCAGGGCAAGAAGTTCATCTACGTAGATGTGCACAACCGCGAGCAGGGCCGCTTTGCCGAAGGCAAATACGATACAGCTGCCATAGCCGGAGACAATCTCTACTCCACCATAGACATCAAGCTGCAGGAGTATGGCGAGCAGCTCATGGCCAATAAGAAGGGCAGCATCATAGCCATAGAGCCCGAGACCGGCGAGATACTCTGCATGGTCAGCTCACCGGGCTATGACCCCAACCTCCTCTGCGGTGCCATACGCGGCGAGAACTTCAAAAAGCTGGTCTTCGACTCGCTGAAGCCACTCTTCAACCGGGCCACGATGGCCACCTACTCTCCTGGCTCCACTTTCAAGCCGCTCGTGGGCCTCATCTCTCTCAATGAAGGTGTGCAGGGCGAGATCTACACCGTGCCTTGCAATGGCTTCTACCCCTTTGCCGGCCTCTCGCTAAAGTGCTCTCACCACCACCCATGGGCTACCAATATAGAGTATGCCCTGGCCCAATCCTGCAATCCCTACTTCTGGCAGACATTCCGCAATGCGATAGAGAATCCTAAATATACCCGCATACAGGACAGCTATGGCCAGTGGTCGGACTACTGCCGCAGCTTCGGGCTGGGAGCCAAACTGGGTATAGACCTGCCCTCAGAGGCCCGCGGCAATATCCCATCTATCAACTACTACAACAAGATCTACGGGGAGAAAGGCTGGCACTCTGCCACGATCATCTCCCTCGGTATCGGCCAGGGTGAGATACTCGTCACCCCGCTGCAGCTGGCCAATTTCTACGCCGCAGTAGGCAATCATGGCTGGTATATCAAACCGCACCTGGTCAAGACCTTCCAAAAAGTACACGAGAAGAAAGAACTCAAACCTGACCTGAAGAAAAACTATGCTACTATAGACACTCGCTGGTATATACCTGTGAATGACGGCCTGCGCCAGGTAGTAGAGGCGGGCACCGCTATCGAATCTAAAATAGAAGGCATCAGCCTCTGTGGCAAAACCGGTACCGTACAGAATAGCCATGGTGACCACCACTCGGTCTTTGCAGGCTTTGCGCCAAAGGATAATCCAAAGATAGCGATAGCGGTGATCGTAGAGAATGCGGGCTTTGGTGCCACCTTTGCCTGCCCTATAGCCAGCCTGCTGGTGGAGAAGTACATCAATGACACCGTGGCATCAAACAGGCTGGCCAAGGAAAAGAAGATGATGGAGACCAACCTGCTGGACAAGTACGCTCTCGGCAGGAACATGCCAGTCACAAACGGACACCACTGATGAGGAAGGAGGAAAAATTTACGGGGAATATAGACTGGGTCACAGTGCTGCTCTACGTGGCACTCGTGCTCATAGGCTGGGCTGCTATCTACTCTGCGGTGTACACAGAGGGGCTCAGTCCGTTCAATACTGTGGGCCGTGATACCACGGTCAATACAGGTAAGCAATTCCAGTGGATCGTCGCCTCTGCTATATTCGCAGCTATCATATTGATCATAGACGGCAAGTTCTTCGTGACCTTCTCCTATGTGATATACGGGCTTTTCATTCCCTTGCTCATCGGGGTTATGTTCTTTGGCGCAGAGTCGCATGGGCAGCGAAACTGGATCCGTATAGGCGGCTTTCAGATGCAGCCCTCAGAGCTGGTTAAGTTTACCACCAGCCTCGCCGTAGCCAAATACCTCTCTACCCTCAATGTAGACATACGCCGCTGGCGGGACAAGTGGATCGCCTTTGCCATCATAGGCATACCCATGCTGATCGTGATCGTGCAGGGAGATGCGGGCTCTGCCATTGTGTTTGTGGTATTTGCGCTGGTACTCTTCCGCGAGGGCCTGGAGTCTTATTACCTCATCATCGGCGGCTCGGTCATTTTCCTCTCGCTACTGGCGCTCATCGTGCCACACTTGTGGTACCTGTGGATCGCCTTCAGCCTTGTCGCGGCTTTCCTGATCTATTTCAATTTTAAGAATCGTCGTCTGGTTTACGCTATCGCAGGCATAGCACTTATAGCATCTGTTTATGTCACAGGTGTCAATTTCATCTTTGACCATCTCAAGCCACACCAGAAGGACCGTATCAATGTCCTCCTCGGCAAGGAAGTGGAGAAAGGCAAAGACTGGAATATCCGCCAGTCCATCATCGCCATCGGCTCCGGCGGTCTCACCGGCAAGGGCTACCTGCAGGGCACGCAGACCAAGCTGAAATTCGTACCCGAGCAGAGCACGGACTTTATCTATAGCTCCATAGGAGAGGAGTTTGGTTTTATAGGCAGCGTGGTTATTATTGGCTTATTCATAGCGCTGCTCATGCGGCTCATGTACCTGTCGGAGCGGCAGCGCTCCAAGTACAGCCGCGTCTATGGCTACTGCGTGGTCTCCATCCTCTTCTTCCACTTCCTCATCAATGTGGGCATGGCCATAGGCGTAGCGCCTGTGATAGGTATCCCGCTGCCATTCATCAGCTATGGAGGCTCATCACTATTGGCCTTTACATTGCTGCTATTTGTCTTTATCCGCCTTGACTCGCAGCGCCTTGAGGTGCTGAGATAAATCCCTTGCCGGATAAATAATCCTTTGCGTTCTCTACGTCCTTTACGGTTGACTACAGCTGACAAAAAAAGCCCGGCGTAACACCGGGCTTCTCGTAGAATATGCTGTAATTGTTTACTTGAACTTATACCCAAAACCCAGCGTAAACGCCTCGCGGAACTGTGTGCCGCGGCCCTGATAGGTAGTACCATCAGGCAGCAGGTGTGGCACAGCTACAGTATGGTCATACAGGAGCTGTGTCTCCAGGCTCGCAGTGATATACTTGTTTACCTTAAAGGTGATGGCAGTATTCCAGTTCACGTATGTGTTAGGCCTGTTGTCATAGTACAGGTGGTTGGCTGTGAGGTCTGCTACACGGGCCTGTGCGCCTGTATTGGTAGCATAGTCTGGCAGCGCCTTTTGTGTCGCTATCTCAGCTTGCACTATACCATCCAGCATTTTCTTGTCTGTATAGTTCTGGAAGAGCTCTACCGATGTCTTCAGATTCACGTTCTTGAAGATGTCTTTCTGAAAGTCTGCACGGAGGTAGGCACCTACAGAGGCGCGGTAGGTCATGCCATTATCTACACCATAGCGTGTCCGGTCTACTTTGCTGGTATAAGCGCCATTAGCAGTATCCAGTTTGTTGGCATTCATGATCGTGATCTTAGCTGTGACCGGCGAGAGGAATACAGAGAAATAAGACACCGGCTTGTAGTTGATACCAAGCGAGAGCAGCAGGTAGCTGGGAGAGAAGGAGGTAGACGTGAGCTGGCGAGAACCAGTGCCGGCGTCATACGCAGAGTAGTCCCATCCGTTCATCACGTTTGTCTTGAGGTCAGCGAGGAAAGCAGCCGTCCAGCGCTTCTTAGGATCTATGATGTAGCCTATACGAGAAGTGATCTGGAGCATGTCCACATTCTTGCGGAATGGATATGCATTCTTCGCAGTCTTCTGGCGCAGGCGCCCCTGTGCTATCCCACCGAGGGAGAAGAGCAGCTGGTTATCCCACAGCAGGTGTTTCTTCTCATACGTCAGTGATGCATTGGCATTAGCCTGTATAGAGATAGAGTTCTGGCCACCGGCAGCCCAGTTTACCAGCGCTACCTGGCCGAAGTTGAGGCCGAAGAATCCTGTATAGTGCCAGTAGCGGGTAGCTGTATCATTGATCACTACTTCCTGTGGCTTCAGTGCTTCTTTGAGGTCTGTCTTTGCCTGAGCCATAGTGGCCAGCGCGCACAGCACAGCTATACCTGAGAGTATATACTTTTTCATGTTGAGTTGTTTGGTTGGTTAATTGTCGCTGCGAAGATTCCACTATTGCAGCAATGCAGGTAGCCACATATAGACAGCAGCCGTCAGAAGTGTCTAAAAACAGCCAGTTTACTTGGCAGATGTTTTTGATATGATGTTACTGGTACTCAGGCCTTTAACGAGGGGAACGATGCGTATTTCGCCACCTCTCTGGCGCACAATGTCTGCGCCTACTACCTGATCAGGCTCATAGTCGCCACCCTTCACCAGAATGTCCGGTTGAGTGATTTTGATCAGCTCCAGCGGTGTATCTTCATCAAATATCACCACCGCATCTACGAAGCTCAGCGCAGCGAGGATGGCAGCACGGGCCTCCTGGTCATTGACCGGGCGTGTCTCACCCTTGAGCCTTTTCACAGAGGCATCAGAGTTGAGCCCTACTATCACGTAGTCGCCCCAGGTGCGGCACTGCGCCAGCAGCTCTACGTGGCCGAGGTGCAGTATATCAAAGCAGCCGTTGGTAAAGACGATCCGGTTGCCTATAGCGCGCCAGTGCTGCAGGCGCTGCCGCAGGGTCTCGGTATCGAGTATCTTATGAGATATGTAGGGATGGAGCTTCAAGGGTAGTCGTGTATATATTTAAACGATATGCGTCTTTTTTTGGTATTTCTTTGGTCAGTCTGCTGCTATGAGGGTGGTCATTTGCCCGTGTGGCCAAAGCCACCGTGCCCGCGCTGCGTTTCGCTTAGTTCTTCTGCTGCCTCCCACTGCACGCGCTCATACTTTGCTATTACCATCTGCGCGATCCGGTCACCGCTCCTGATCACAAAATCCTCCTGAGACAGGTTGATCACTGCTACCTTGATCTCGCCGCGGTAGTCGCTGTCTATCGTGGCAGGCGTATTGGGCAGCGAGATACCATGCTTCAGCGCCATGCCGCTACGTGGCCTGATCTGCGCCTCATAGCCATCAGGCAGCTCTATGTAGATGCCGGTAGGCACCAGCAGGCGCGCACCAGCCTTCACCACGATCTCCGCATCTGTATAGGCTCTCAGGTCCATACCCGCTGAGCCCGCTGTCTCATACGCCGGAAGGGGGTTATTTGACTTATTGATGATACGTACCTGCATGCGGCAAAGAAGCGAAAATAATTCTAAATCAATTGACACTGCTCTTATCCCCGTTCGCGTCATCCCGAAGGGTTTTTCAAAACAGAAAATATAAACGATATAAAACCGAGGGATCCCATGCTCACAGGTAAAAAAGGAAAAATCTGAGTACGCACTAATAGACCAGCGTCTATCTTCTCCTCACCACCGCCATCAATCCTCTCCCATCCACCACAAACACAAACACCCCAAACAGCAGCATAAACCCAAACGCAGTAGCGTAGTGCACCAGCGCAGAGCTATCTACCACCGCAAAGGTGTACACACCATACAGGATCACAGAGAGCGCGATATAGAGCACGACCTTGAGTGTCTCGTACGGTACCGGATAGTAGTGCTGCCCCATACCATAGGACACCAGCGCCATGAGAAAGTAGCACACCAGCGTAGCCCAGGCCGATCCCATATAGCCCATAGTAGGTATCAGTAGCAGATTGAGCGCGATGGTCACTGCTGCGCCGCCTATCGCTACCCACGCGCCTGTCATGGTGTGGTCGGTCAGCTTGTACCATACGGAGAGGTTCACATATACCCCCAGGAAGAGATTGGCCAGCATCAGGATCGGCACCACCGGCAGGCCCACGCGGTATTTCTCACCTATGAAGTGACCGAAGAAATCCAGGTTCAGCGTGACCATGAGGAAGATAAAACAGCAGAAGATCACAAACCAGGTCATCACATCAGAGATCGTCTTGCGCGAGTTCTCTTTATCTGCATTGGCAAAGAAGAACGGCTCCGCCGCAAAGCGGAAGGCCTGTATGAAGAGTGACATCAGGATGCTGATCTTGTAGCAGGCCCCATAGATACCCGTCTGCTCCCTCTTGAAGGTATCAGACCCTACGATATAGTGCGGCAGGATGGCGCGGTCCAGCATTTCATTGGTCACGCCTGCCAGTCCTATCACCACCATGGGCATAGAGTAGTAGAGCATTTTGCGAAACAGCGGCCTGTCAAAACCATCTTTGATGCGCTGTAGCTGTGGCAGCAGTAGTACGAGCTTCACTGCACTGGCCAGCAGATTGGAGATAAAGACATACCCCACGCCTATGGCTGGGTTATAAAACTTAGCCCACAGTGAGCCGGGGTCGTTATCGTAGGCTCCTTTGCACAGGACGATAAAGAAAATGTTAAAACCGATATTGACGGCTATCTCTATCAGCTTGATGGCGGCAAAGTGTACCGGCCGCCCCTCCTGCCGCAGCCGGGCGAATGGCATGGCCCCGATGGTATCTATGGCCAGTATCAGCCCAAACCACTTGAAATACTCCAGGTGCTCCTGATAGTGCAGTGCCTGCCCCATGAGCGGAGCTAGTAGAAAGACGAGCACCGCAAAACAGAACGACATGACAGACAGGAAGATAAGCGCCGTAGAGTAAGTTCTCTGCCCCTCATCCGACTTACTGAATCGGAAGTACCCCGTCTCCATACCAAACGTCAGAAACACCCACAAAAAACCGGTATAGGAGTAGAACTCGGAAATGACGCCAAACTCCGCGGGGAGAAAAACCCGGGTATAAAAAGGAACGAGTAAGTAGTTGAGAAACCGTCCGATAATGCTGCTGACGCCATAGATCGCAGTCTGGGAGGCCAATTTTTTGAGTGGATTCAAAACCTGTAAAGAGTTTTTACGTAAACAAAGATGAGAATTAAACGCTCACCTTACCCTAAAGATTATGACCAGAATAGCCACCCTTGTCGTTTTTATTGTGCTATGCTGCAGTAGCATACATGCACAGTCAGGTATCAAATATATCAATGGTACCTACGATGGCCAGCACGATGCCAATGGCCAGCGCACCGGTTTTGCCAATGCCACCCTGGACGATGGGTCCACGTACAAAGGCAACTGGGAAGCAAATATGCGCAGTGGTCAGGGCGAGGCTACCTTTACGAATGGTGACCGCTACATAGGTGAGTGGAAGAATGATCAACGTCACGGCAAAGGCAAATACTTCTTCAAGAACGGAGATATCTATACCGGCGAGTTTGAAAATGATATCATGAATGGCCAGGGTGTCTACCGCTTTGCCAATGGCGATGAGTACACCGGCAGCGTGACTAATGGACAGGTGACCGGCATAGGCATGTGCCTCTATGCCAACGGGGAGACTTATCAGGGCACCCTCTTGAATGGCAAACGTACCGGCCAGGGCACCTACACCTACCGTGATGGTAAAGTTTATGAGGGGCTTTTCTCTGAGGATATCAAGATAGGCAAAGGCACCATGACCTTCCCCAATGGTGATAAATATGTAGGCGAATTCACTAATAATAAGCGCACTGGCCAGGGCACCTATTACTATGCTAATGGTGATACTTACGAAGGCCAGTTTGCCAATGGACTGATGGATGGCGCCGGAAAATTTAAATGGGCTGATGGCGATATGTTCATCGGCACCTGGAAGGCAAACAAGCGCCAGGGCGCAGGCAAACTGATCTCAAAAGACGGCGAGGAATCCGTCAAACAATACTCCGCAGGCGTGGAAGTAGCCAGCAACTAATCTTCAATACAGAAAAAATTATAATATATTTTATATATAAAGGGGATTTATCCTGATGATAACCTTTATGTATAATCACAACTTAAAGAAGCTTAAATAAAGAGCCAGATTAGCTATATGATCTTTCTCCTTAGTCGGAAAACTTCAGATCCTAATATGTAACGGATCTACGCGTCGAACTTGTAGCCGATCCCCTTGATCGTCTTGAAGAGGTCCTCGCCTATCTTTTCCCTTAGCTTGCGGATGTGTACGTCTATGGTGCGGTCACCTACTATAGTGTCATTGCCCCAGACCTTGTTCAGTATCTCCTCCCGCTTGAATACCCGGCCCGGCTTACTAGCCAGCAGGCACAGCAGCTCAAACTCCTTGCGTGGCAGGTTGATATCGCGGCCATTCTGTATCACCTTGTACTTCTCCTTGTCTATCTCTATGTTGGCCACCTTGATATTGCTCACCTGAGTGCCATCGTCCAGGCGGCGCATCAGCGCATGTACACGCGTGGTGAATACCTTGGGCTTGATCGGCTTGGTGATATAGTCATCGGCACCGGACTCCAGCCCGGCTATCTGAGAGTAGTCCTCATCCCGCGCAGAGAGGAAGGTGATCAGCGTATTCTTAAACTCAGGCATGGCACGCAGCTCGCGGCAGGTGGTGATACCATCCTTCACCGGCATCATCATATCCAGCACGATCAGGTGCGGGCGCACCTTCTTGGCTATCTGTATGCCATCAGCACCGTTAGATGCGGTGTACACCCAGAAACCCTCCTTCTCCAGGCTATACTTCATAAACTCCAGTACATCCGGCTCATCATCTACCAGCAGTACCTTAAAGTCATTCATCTCCATACCATGCTATTTGCCTGCAAACCTATTGACGAAATGTTACCTCAAAGTTAAGATTAGCAGGGAGGCTTCGTGCATAGAATATTATCTATCCCAAGCCGTCTACCATCATACAGCTTAGCGCTTCTGCGCCTCTTGAGCCAGAAGCGAGCGGAGCACAGCGGCTGGTACCATGGTCGAGATATCCTCATGGTTTTGCCATCTCTGCCATACCGCAGAGGAGCTGATGT
Organism: uncultured Chitinophagaceae bacterium; assembly: GCA_964571705.1. GTDB lineage: Bacteria > Bacteroidota > Bacteroidia > Chitinophagales > LD1 > UBA1941. The sequence continues at coordinate 34,538 of CAZNDJ010000016.1, read as the reverse complement.
GTCCCTTGTCTTTATGGCATGGCATCCAGAATGTCTCCAGTGAATGGTCGATAGACATATTGATCTCATTGATCATCCACTCGTAGCCAAAGTCCTCAGCATTGCGTATACCGCGCACGATCACATTGGTGCCATGAGTGCGGGCATAGTCTGCCAGCAGTCCCTCATAGGAGCTGATGGTCACATTTGCGATATCGTGCAGCGACTCTTCTGCCATCGCTACTCGCTCCTCCAGCGTGAAGTGGTATTGCTTCATAGGATTGATACCTATGGCAGCGATCACATGGTCAAATATGCCTGCCGCGCGGGTGATGATGTCTATATGTCCGAAGGTGATAGGGTCACCTGAGAAAGGATAGATAGCGGCCTTCATGATAAAGAGTTTAACTCGTGAGACAGATTGATGCGGGCCTGCGCCTCGTAGCGGCGATGAAAGTGATCAGTGAGGTAGATGCGCGCTCTCTGTAGTGTAGCAGCTATAAACTTCCGCCTGCCACCGTGGTAGATCAGATCCGGGTATATGGTGTACTCATGGCGCACAGCCGCTATGTAGGCAGCATACACCTCAGGCGGAGCACCGAGGATAGCCATGTCTGCATCGAGAAATACCTGTGTCTCCAGGTCGTCACTCTGGTGAGTGGCGGTGGCCACTATCATATCTGATACCCTGCTGACCAGCTCTGGGGCGGCCTGCCATAGATGTAGCACGCCTGCAGCATGATCGGCGCTGCGCTTCTCATTGTCCCCGCGCAGAGGGCTGTAGATGATATCGTGAAAGAAGAGGGCAAACGCAGTCGCTGTGGGTACCTTGCCTACATAGTACTCATGCAGGTCCGCATATACACTACAGAGGTGCTGCAGTGTATGATAGTGACGGGATGGCGCAGTATATGAGGCTTCGATATGTACCCATTCAGTAGTGCCATCTGCAGGTACACGGCCACATGCCAGCATCCAGAGTGTTTTGAGGTCTATAGTGTTCATTTCGTTTGTTTGATCAGTAGTAGGATAAGAAGCATGGCCACAAAGCTGAAGGCCGCACCTACGCATGCTATAGAGCTGCCTATACTCATGCTGTCGCAAAATACATACTGCGTGAGGATGGCCACCAGCGCGGGTCCCAGGCTCATGCCTATCAGGTTTTGCAGCATGAGCATAAAGGCAGGCGCTGTACTACGCAGTTCATCGGGGCAGATGTCTTGCACCATCGCCGCTGTGATGGCTACAGGCATACTCAGTGTCAGAGACAGGATGCCCAGCACTAGGATGGCACTGGTCACAGATTGGCAGAAAAAGAAGGACACGAAACTGACCGCTACCAGTCCTATAGATAGCAGCAGCGCAGCCATACGGCCTTTGATGCCTTTGCTATCAGCGAACCTGTCTGCCACCACACCACCCAGCACTGCACCGATAGGAGAGATACAGATCATAGAGATACCTAGTACCGTACCGCTGGTAGCCAGGTCCATATGATGCACCCGCTGCAGATAGGCAGGCAGCCATACGCCAGCGGCATATACTGCTACATTGAAGAGTGCACTCGCGATCGTTAGTTTCAAAAAGCGGTACTGGTACTGACTGAGGAAGGCCTTGAATGCCGCTGAGCCGCCACCAGATGGAGAGGCTACCTGCTGAGGTACTTTCACAAAGAACAGCAAAGCCGCTACTATCAACCCCGGTAATGCAAAGAACAAAAAGAGCAACTGCCAGTCATAATGCACAAAGCTGATACTTGTAGTGATGTGATGGAGCCGGATGGCTTTCATAGTATAGCCTCCCAGCCAGTATGCCAGCCCAGAGCCCAGATAGATGCCCGTACAGTAGATACCAATAGCGGTAGATAGCCGCCGCTGGGAGAAAAGCGACCGGATCATAGGATAGGCGGCTGGTGTCAAGGCAGCCTCGCCGATACCGATCCCTATACGACATAGTACCAGCTGGCCAAATCCCGCTGCGGTAGCGCAGAGGCCGGTCATCAGGCTCCACAGGCCTACACCTAGCGAGGCTATCCTGCCGCGCTGGTATCGGTCTGCCCAGATGCCCATAGGGATAGCCATGAGCGCATAGAGGATAGCAAAGCCAGCACCTGCCAGCAGACCCGACTGCACCTCGGATAGGTGCAAGTCATGTTGGATATCATTCAGCAGCAGGTTCAGCACATACCGGTCCATAAAGGACAGTGTATAGGCTGCAGTCAGCAGGGCCAGTATCAGGTATTTGTTTCGCAGTAGCATAGCGTCAGATCTATGATGCAAACGTATAGACTCTTATTATCGCGGTCATTGATGTATGATAAGGAATGCATCTAGCCCATTAGTTCCTTGCGTATGCGGCTCAGCGACTCGGGCGTGACGCCCAGGTAGGAGGCTATGTAGTGGTGTGGTACCAGGTTGACGAGGTCCGCGTATATATCCAGCAGCTTCTCATAGCGTAGCTGTGCAGCATCGTGCTGCAGGGAGTAGATACGCTCCATTGCCAGTATGTAGTTGTACTCTGCCATGCGGCGGCCTAGCTCCTGTATAGCTGGCGACTGCTCGTAGAGTTCATACAGTTTGCTACGCGAAATGAGTATCAGCTTGGTGTCTTGCAAAAAGTGTATGCTCTCCCGCGAGGGCCGCTGCGTCAGGAAACTCTCAAAGGATCCCACCATCCTGTTGCGCTGAGGAAAGTTGAAGTAAGAGGTGTACTCTTTGTCATTGGCCAGGTGGTACACACGGGCAATGCCACTCACCAGAAAACCGATGCGGTGGCAGACCTCTCCCTCCCTGATAAAATACTCTCCCCGGGCAAAACTGGCCTCAGCGCAGGACGCTGCAAAAAGCTGCGCATCGGCAGTGCCCAGATGCCCAAAGCCGGAAAGAAAAGTGAGGAAGGATTCATTCATCGCAGGTCATGTCTTTATATTCGCCATACAAAATAGCAGTTTGCCATTCAAAACCACAGAGCATGATCTCACAATAGGCGAGAGATCGTTCCGCATCCTCTCCGTTACCAACTTTGACGAGCTATATGATGAGCTGCTGGCCAAAGGGCTGCAGCATGAGGAGGTGGCCGATGAGCGCATACCCTATTGGGCTGAGCTGTGGCCATCGGCATTGGGCCTGGCACAGCATATAGCGGCATATCCTCATCTGGTCTGCGGCCGGCAGGCGCTGGAGATCGGTGGTGGCTTGGGATTGCCGGCGCTGGTAGCCGGGGCACTGGGCGCTCATGTCACCTCCACAGATTACCTGCAGGACGCTGTAGACTTTGCAAAGCAGAACGCGGAGAGGAATGGCATTCATGATATGATCTTTAAAACGCTTGACTGGCGAAGTGCCGGTGAAGCTGCGCCATGTGATGTACTGCTCGCCTCAGATGTAGCCTACGAGCGCAGACAGTTCGGACCCTTGTTGAATGCCTTTGAATCCCTGGTAAAGCCAAGTGGTCTCATCCTGCTCAGTGAGCCTAACCGGTATATAGCAGAACCACTGATAGCAGCGCTGCAGGAATCAGGCTACGAGCTAAAGAAGTTTTCCTACGAGGTAGAAATAAGAGAAGTGAAAAGCAAAGTCTCAGTATATGAGATAAAACGCGCTTTGCAATAAGTGTATTCTCCGCGTCCCTGCGGTAAACAGAATTTTACCAGGTCACTGTGATCTTACCGACGGTCTTTCGCCCTTCCAGTGCACTATGTGCCTCCGCCAGCTGAGCCACCGGAAATACACCGCCCACCAATGGTTTGAATATGCCCTGCTCCTGTAGCTCCACTACGTGCCGGAGGCAGCGAGCGAGGGTAGACGGCTTATTGTCCGCTATACGCAGCATATTGACCCCTATCAGCGCGCGTGATGTACTCATAAACTGAATAGGGTGGTATAAGCCAAACCCTAATACCGTACCTAGCTTGCCAAATATATTCTGCCCGGTGATATTAGACGCGCCATAGCAGACGATACGGCCGCCACCATGTATCAGTGAGCGAAAGCCTTTCTTGACATTGCTGCCACCTACGGCATCAAAGATCGCATCTACTCCTGCACCGTTTGTCTTGTCTCTGATCACCTGCTCAAAATCTTCTGTCTGGTAGTTGATAGCATGATGCACACCATCTTCCCTGAGCATCTTCAGCTTTGCCTCCGATCCGGCTGTGGCAAATATCTCGCACTTCTTGTACCGGGCATATTGCACGAGCGCGGTACCTACGCCACCAGCAGCGGAGTGTATCAGCACTCTATCACCCTCCTGGATATTAGCAGCCTCGGCAGCGGCATAGTATGCTGTACAGTATTGTGTAGTAAGTGCGGTGGCCTCGCCTACCGGCATATCATCAGAGATCTTGGAGACAGCCAGTGCGTTGGCTGCAGCATACTCGGCATAGCCACCAAAGCGGGTCAGCGCAGTGACGCGGTCTCCCACTTTCACAGACTGCACATCTGGCGCTACCTCTGTGATGCGGCCTACCACATCATAGCCGAGTATAGACGGCATGGGCGGTGCATCCTGATACATGCCTTCACGGGCCATCACATCGGCAAAGTTGAGGCCGAAGCCTTCTACTTTGATGAGGACCTCTCCGGCCTGCACTTTGGGCATGGGCACTTCTCTGATCTCAAATGCCCTGCCGGCATCACCGGTGCGTACAAGCACTGCTGTTTTCATGTTTAGCGGGTTTGGATATAGCTAATATCGCTGTCAGACGTGCCACAGCATACATTATTGCAGAAAGATAAGTAAACGCCGGAAATCAGGCTGTGAAAAGCCCCTGCGGTACTAGTAAGAAGAAATTGCCTTGCGAGGCTCCAGCTCAGTGCTCAGTACAGACTCTATCAGTGACTGGAATATCTCCCTGCCATCTGTATTGCCCAGATCAGCCTCGGAGGCGCGCTCAGGATGCGGCATCATGCCGTACACATTGCGGCCTTCATTGCAGATACCTGCTATGTTTTCCAGAGAGCCGTTAGGATTGGCGCTCTCATTTATATTACCATTGGCATCACAGTAGCGGAATATGATCTGGTTATTATCCTTCAGCTGCTGCAGAGTGGCTGCATCAGCATAGTAGCGGCCCTCGCCGTGCGCTATAGGTATCTTTAGTACCGCTGACGGATGGATAGACTGCGTGAGCAGTGAGTCCTTGGTCTGCGGCTTCAGGTAGATATTCTTGCAGCTATACTTCATATTGGTATTGCGTAGCAGCGCACCCGGCAGCAGGCCAGCCTCACAGAGTATCTGAAACCCATTGCAGATACCAAACACCTTGCCGCCATTATTGGCAAACTCTATCACGGCATTCATGATAGGAGAGAAGCGGGCTATAGCACCTGTGCGCAGGTAGTCACCATAGCTGAAGCCTCCCGGCAGGATGATGCAGTCACGATTAGTAAAACCATCCAGGGATGTTTCCTTGTGGAAGATAGATACGACTTCCTGGCCCATTACTTTGCCCAGCACATGCACCATATCCCTGTCACAATTAGATCCCGGGAAAACGACCACACCAAACTTCATATGATTATACTTTTCAGATTTTTTAAAGCTATACCGGCACGAATATAGGCAGGTATTCAAATGTAAAGACGGACAAAATTAAGACTATAAACAGGATTTCTGCGATGAAGGTCATTTTTGTTTCCACAAAATACATAGCAGACAAGATAGTCAGCGAGGTAAGGAGGAAAAAGAGGTGTGTCAAATTAAAGTTAAATAGCAGAGCAATAGCTACCAGTGAAAAAACGCCACTGACGATGAGTATGGTAATGTACTTGCGGGTCTGGATCACAGAGGAGTAAAGAATGGCTGGTACATTGGCTAGCACCCAGGCGCCTACCAGCAGTATCCAGGCTATACATATCTCCTGCCAGTGCGTCAGGTGAGCGAGGGTCAGGGGCTTCCTGTTTGGCAGGTTGATGATATCTGGCAGCATATCTCCCAGACGGTCATACCACAGATAGTAGGTGAAAACAATAGCCACTATCGCCGTGAATCCTGTGAAGATGATGAGGATCCCCTTGATCGTACCCGTACGCATGGTCAGGAAACCAATAATGACCAGCGGCAGCATAAAGATGGCAGGGAAATAGATCAGCACGGCAATGCACGTGAGAAAACCCAGGTCAAACTTGTTGCCATATAATTTATCCGGACGGGACAGGTCAAAAAGCTGGTCCAATACCAGCAACAAAAACAGCAGTGCCACCTGCGCGGGGCTGATCACCAGGCACTCAGGTATCAGAGATGTAAAGATCACAAACAGGATACCGCCAAGGTAATTTTTGCGAGGAGAGACTTTGTGGCGATTGATGATGCGATTTATGAGCAGTGACTCCACCAGGCATAGCACACCGCCTGATATAGCCAGCCACAGCTGACTGATGTGTGCCGGATTCAGCGTGCGGATGAACCAGCCCGACACCGGCTCGGTATGTTGGTAGATACCAGCTATATCGAAACTATGGATGAGAAAAACAAAACGAAACAACACGATCAGGATCACATTGATCGCTACCAGTGCCGGATTGTTTGATTTGAAAATGCTGAACATGATCAATACTGTACCTTGGCCAGACGGAATGAGCCATTCTTTACACTAGGGATAGCTACTTCATTAGGCGCTACTTGTTTGCCTAGCTTGGGTATCAGAAATACATCTTTCTCTTCCTGGCCAAAGAGGATCACACGCTGTGATGATCCGGAGCTATTCAGATCATATGCATCCAGAGAGGCGGAGCTGCTGATCTCATCCAGGTACAGGAAGTGCACCTTGTCTTTCTCATTCACAAAGGCAAAAGAAGAATTGAATCCATCATCGTCTTCGCTCAGCTGCTTCTTGCGCATGATGGCATTCCAGTCTATGCTACCATCCGGATTGAAAGAGAAAGCAATGATATCATTATACGCAAAAGTATAGATGGTCCTGTAGCTATTGTACGGCGTGCTCATGATGGATGGGGACATCGTCACCACCTCGCGCTTGTCACGTATCACGGACTCTGCAGTGATCAGTGCGCCGCCATCCATACGTAGCAGCATTTTCCTGATGTTGAAAGTAAAAAGCCTGTTGCTCATACCAGTACTTCTGCCAGTGAGTGACGCCATAAAGGCAGCAGGGAAGGGTGAATAATTAGATTGCTTTAGCAGGCCATTCGGAGCATCATACTTGAGATAAAAAAAGCCATTGGCTGCAGCGTCCGCCGGGTCGCCTTTATCATCATAGAAGCCACAGAAGACAAGCGCACCATTTACATTATCTATCTCAAACTGAGGCTCGCCAAAAATTTCCTTTTCACATTTTATGGTATAGGAAGTCTGCTTGCCATTGATCTTATCGATCCGGATCACATAGTATTGGTCTCCATACGCATTGTCCTTAGCATCCTTCTCAGCCGTGAAGATCAGATACCCGTTACCTGCATTATCTACCAGTGCTTTGGCATACTCCATATCACGCTCTGGCCTGTTGATGGTCAGATAGCTTTTGTATAAGACAGTCCCTGTGCGATCCATGCAGGTCATCTGCATATAGCGTATGGTGCCATCGCCAAAGATCGGATAGTAGAAGAGCGTATAATTCTGATCTATAGAAAGCTTGTAGTGCAGGTTGGCATCTACCAGGTCGCGGCGGTCTACAAAGGTATCTATGACCAGAGGTTTGCTTATCTCTATAAACTTAGAATTGACCGGCTGCAGCATGAGCATGGTCTGCTTTTTCTCTGCATGCAAGTAGACCAGAGAGGCACCTGAGCGGTTTAGCAGTACCTGCTGCAGATTGCCATCTCCTGATTTGAAATCCAGGGTGCGCGCCGCAGCCAGTTTCAGGTCATTGTCATAGACGTGTATCAGTTCTTCATTGCCTGAGAAGCGTACGACATATCCGTCCTGGTTCTTGCCTATGATGCGCACCTTGCTGAGCTTTGGGCTGAGGCGGGTAGGCGCTGAGAATGATCCCACCTGACCTATGGCCAGTACCTGACACGATAATAATATGGCAAACAAAATGCCTCTACGCATGTATCAAATCTAACGAATATCCTGATTGTAATCAGGGCTTATTTAGCCCGTTGTGGAACGGGAGTTATTGCTTCAGCCTTGGGTCCAGTGCCTCTGTGAGGCCATCGCCTATCAGGTTGAAGATGGTCACCGTGATGAAGATCGCAAAGCCCGGGAAGATAGCTACCCACCATGCATGTGTCTCGCCACGTGCCAGTGACAGCATGCTACCCCAGGTCACCTGCTCAGGAGGTACGCCTATACCCAGGAAGGAAAGGCTGGACTCAGTGAGGATAGCCGAAGCGATACCAAACGATACAGAGATGAGTACGGATGTCAGCGAGTTGGGCAGGGTGTGGCGGAGTATGATGCGCCACTCCGGATAGCCGAGTGCCTGTGCGGCCTCTACATACTCCAGGCTGCGTACGCGCAGGAGCTCGCCGCGCAGGTAGCGGGCTATGCCCGTCCACCGGGTCAGGCCTATAATCACCATTACGATCATCAGAGAGGGTTTCTCTATGATAGCTACGATGGAGAGCAGCAGCAGGAGACTCGGTATAGACTCCAGTATCTCTATGAGACGGGATATCAGGATATCTACGGGCAGGGATACCTCTGCGCCCAGGTATGGTATTTTCTTCAGGAAACGATCCAGCAGATTAGGTACTGCCATGATGCCACCGAATATGGCGAAACTGAACAGGAGGTGACCTGTGAAACGCCAGATAGAAACAGCCATAGCATCAGTCAGCGTATATGACCTCACACTAAAGGCATAGAAGATAGCAAATGGAAGGGCCACCACATTCAGAAAGATGGTCAGGCGTGTCATCTTCAGGCGGTTGTCTCCATAGTAGCCTGCCAGCGAGCCAAAGAACAGGCCGAGCAATAATGCTACTGACATCGATACTACGCCCACCATCATCGCTACGGTGGTGCCATGTATCATGCCTGAGAGTACATCGCGGCCCAGATTGTCCGTACCGAGGTAGTGCTTCCACCGTGCCGAGGCTACATTCTGCTCGTCAAAGGGGCCCACGTAGTCGCGGTTCTTACTATCCATGGTGGTAGGCGAGTATGGTATCAGTGCCCATACTACCTTGTCATACTGCAGGTCGCGCCAGTCTACGTTAGACAGCTCGGTAGGCCAGCTGGTGAGGCCCCAGTCCACACCTATACCGCGCAGTACGGGGAAGTAAGTCTGGCCCTTGATCTCAGCGTAGTACGGCTTTTCATTGGCTATAAAGTCTGCCGATATACCTATCAGGAAGATGAACATGAGCAGGCGCAGAGACCACACGGCCGGGCGGTTCCTTTTGAACTGCCTGCGGACGATTGCGTTTAGCGTCTCAGCCTTTTCTACTTTATTTTTTTCCTTAGCCATTATTTGTCAAAAGAGATTCGAGGGTCTACTACTGCATACAGGATATCAGAGATCAGGGTGCCTATCAGTGTGAGGAAGGCCGAGAACATCATCACCGTAAATACCATAGGATAATCACGTGACTGAAGGGAAAGGTAAGCTACCTTGCCCATACCCGGCAGGCTAAAGATGATCTCTATGATAAAGGCGCCGCTGATAGCAGCAGGCAGCAGGCTCGCAAAGATAGTGATGATAGGTATGAGGGAGTTGCGCAGGGCATGTTTCCAGACCACAGTGCCTTCGCTAAGGCCCTTAGCACGCGCGGTGCGGATATAGTCCTGACGGAATACACTGAGCACACCACCACGCATCTGGCGTGATAGGTAGGCCAGAGAGCCATAAGTGATACAGAATACCGGAAGAATGAAGTGTGATACGCGCTCCATTAGCGCTTCGCTCCAGCTCATCTGGTCTGTGATCTCACCCACACCAAACGTAGGGAACCAATCCATGCCATACTCAGGAGTAGTCACAAATGTGATAAGCAGCGTAGCCACCCAGAATACCGGTAGGGAATAAAGGATAAACAGTACTACTGTAGTGACCTGCTCACCTATGCTGCCCTTCTTGCGGGCAGAGTGGATACCGATAGGTATAGCTATCAGGTACGACAGCAGGATGGAGATGAGGTTCAGCATCAGCGTCCATGGCAGGGCCTCTCTGATCTTGGACCAGATAGGGCGCTTGTCTATGTAGGAGATACCAAAGTCCAGCTGCAGGAAGTGGCTGAGCCACCTGTGATATTGATTATTGGTACCATACCATTTCAGGGATGGTATCATGTTTTTGGATGGCGTAGCCTTTTGCTTGATAGCGGTGTACGATGCCTCCAGGTGCTGTATATCCTGATGCACGCCTGCCAGCAGTGGCGAGGTGGCAGATGCTTTGTCCATTTCGCCCAGCATATCTGCTATGGTCACATCCTTATACTCCAGCAGCAGCTTGCTTGCGTCATCGCGTATCAGCTTGTCCTGATCAAAGATGGTAGAGTCCTTTTTGACATCGAGCAGGTGCAGGTCTACAGCCTTGATGGCATGATAGTACTGCTCTATCTCTGGCCAGTTACCGTATTGACCTATGAGACGCTCCAGGTTATCACGCTCTGGCTTCTTGATGATCTTGTAGAGCGTGTCCGGTGTAGCTGCATTGGAGAAAAGGAAATAGAACGACGGCAGGTCAAATCCCAGCTGCTGTGCCATATCCAGGTAGGCCTTCTCGCCGGCCATCCGGTCTGATGAGCCGTTGGTCTCGCCTTGAGCTTCCTGATTGCCCAGCGCGATCCTGACAGAGTCTCCGGGAGACATCTTGCTCAGGGCAAAAGTCAGGATAGAGATAATCAGCATCGTAGGGATGAAGATCAATACCCGTTTTAATATGTATGAGAACATCTACTCTTTTGAAAGGCTAATGATGACTATGGCTTAGTTAGCCAGCTTAAATTCATTGTACAGGAAGCCAGGGTTGATCAGAGTCTCCTCTACTGTGTATCTCTTGTTGATCGCGATCCTATTGGCCGGGATGAACATGAATACGCATGGGATGTCATCATGGATCATGATCTCCAGCTTCTTGTACATTTCTACACGCTTGCTCTCGTCCAGCTCGCCACGGATGCTTTCGATCAGCTTGTCAGACTCTGCATTGCCATAGCCGAACATATTAGAGCCACCCACTACGGCAGAGGAGGTATGCCACATTTGCTTAGCATCACCCATGGTCGCTGACATGCTGTAGCCTCCGTAGGTAGTTTCAAAATCCCTCTTGTCCATATCCTGGATGTAAACGCTCCACTCACGGGCAGTAATGGTGAGGTCTATACCTACCTTCTTCAGGTCCTCCTTGATCAGGATACCTGTCTGCTCGCGGCCTTTATTGCCGGCAGGGATCTTAAAGTCGAGAGAGAGCTTGACTTTCTGGCCCTTGATCATCTTATCACGGAAGCCATCACCATCGGAATCCTTCCAGCCAGCCTCATCGAGCAGCTTGCGTGCCAGGTCGAGATCATAGTCAAATGGTTTGATGTCCTTATTGTAATGTGCCTGTGTAGGGTGTACAAAAGACTCGGCTATCTGGTTCTTATTAAAGTTGATCACCTCATTGATCTCCTTCCTGTTGATACAGTGAGCTATCGCCTCACGCACCTTGCGGTCGCTGAGTTTTACGTTCTTGGTATTGAAGCCGATATAAGTCCATGCAAAGATAGATGGCGCATCCAGCTTGAGTTTCTGCTTGGCGGTCTCATTTTTCAGCAGGTCTTCGTACAGCTTAGGATTGATGCCGTTCATCTCATCTATCTGGCCATCTTTCAGCGCCGTCACAGCTGTATTGCCATCGTTGATGACCTTGAATACGATCTTGTCAGGATATGCTACGAAGTCGCGAACATCCTTCACCTTGTCACCCCACCAGTTCTTTTTGCGTACCAGTGTGATGTCCTGGCCGGTCTTCCAGCCTGCAAACTCATATGGGCCGCAGCCTATGATGCCGCCCTTCTCACGCTGATGCTTTTCAGAGTTGAAGTCATCAGCAAACTTGCGGATGTCAGCGTTGTCTTTCAGTTTATTCCTCTTGTCATTGCTATTCAGGTCCTTGATGCTGTATTTTGCCATCAGGTGCTCAGGATCATATACATACTCAGGCAGTACATAGTAGCCAGAAAACTCCTCTACCATGAAGTATTTCTCCTTGGCATAGACTGTAAACTTCTTAGGATTGCTAGAATCTATCTGTACATCTGCCAGCCAATCATAATATGGACGCAATGGAGTACATTTTGTATTAGGATTGAGGATACACTTCAGGGTAAACGCATAGTCCGATGCGGTCACTGGTGTGCCATTATCCCAGGTAGCCTCCGGGCGGATCTCAAATTCCAGCTTTTCGCCACCTTTCCACTCACCCTCTGTCACTTCTGACACCTTGGCGCGAGATACGGCAAGAGCAGGGGTTAGTTTGTAGTCCTTAGGGTCCTGACCATACATAGACATAAATATGAGACCAGCTATATACCTGCCATCGGTAGAGGTCAGGTTGATAGGATTCAGCATGTCTGGGTCACTGAGAGAGTATGCATTGAGGTTATTTTCACCTGTGCCACCGCTATTGGCAGCCTTTTTGCCCTTGCATCCGCTCAGGATTGTGCTGGCTATCAGCACCATTACGATGAACCTGTAAGAAGCTTTCCAAACCATTGGTTATCTATTAAGTTTTGTGAATAGTATGATAAGTGCGAACAAATATAGCAGAATCTGTTACAGTATGGCAAATAGCGGACTGACGCCATGAAACCCACGGCAGAGGCCTGTTTCAGACGAAGCAAAACACAATATAATATGAGCAGGATACTGATCACAGGAGCAGATGGACTGATAGGCACCCGCCTGCAGGAGATGCTCAGGCAGCAGGGCCACTCCATTCATACCATAGGCAGGTCCAGGGATGGTAAAAAGAAGGCAGGTCACTTCACCTGGGATATAGCCCGTCAGGTCATGGACCCCGAGGCTCTGAATGGAGTAGATGCTATAGTACACCTGGCCGGTGCAGGTGTGGCCGACCAGCGCTGGACAGATGCGCGCAAAAAGGAAATATATGACAGCCGGATAGACTCTACGAGACTTCTTTATACTACCCTCTCTGCTGTTTCTCATCAGGTCAGTACGGTGGTCTCTGCATCAGCAGTAGGTTATTATGGAGACCGTGGTCCTGCTATCCTGAGGGAAACAGAGCCTGCGGGGGATAGCTTCCTGGCAAAGGTAGTGGCAGACTGGGAGCAGGAGGTAGCACGGGTAGAGGAGCTAGGCATACGCCATGTCTGCTGCCGCATAGGTATCGTGCTCTCCAGAGATGGCGGGGCACTGCCTGAGCTGGCCAGGACCATCCCGCTGGGCATAGCGGGCTATTTTGCCAGGCCGGACCTTTACTATCCGTGGGTACATATAGATGATGTCTGCGGCATCATGATGCATGCCATAGCTGCTCCTGCCATGCGTGGTAGCTACAATACTACTGCGCCTCACCCGGTACTGATCAAAGAAATGATGAAAGCGATTGTAGATGCAAGAAAATCACACGCCATACTCACCCCGGTACCCCCCTTTGCTCTCAAACTGGGGCTAGGGGAAATGGCAGAAGTCGTCCTGCAAAGCCAGCGGTGCAGTGATAGTAAGATAGTGCAGGGGGGGTATAAATTCCGGTATCCGGATCTAAAAGGGGCCCTGGAGTCTATCTATCAGGGTCATTGATCAGAAGCCCTGTTTCAGCAGGACATAGTCCGTTACGATATTGCCCTGATCGCCGGTGCTATTGGCGCTCATGAGGATATAGCCTTGTTTGCGCAACTTATTGAGATTTTCTACGATCACTTTCAGATTTCCGGGTTCAGTCTTTTCATTGAAGGCCTCGAGTGTGATCGTTTCCTGTTTGCCATCCTCATAGGTGATGATGATACGCGAGCCTACAAAGCCCGCTCCCTGCGCTGCAAATTTATTGACATCAAAAACGCGCATGAGGCAGTAGCCTGTCTGGGCCGGAGCACCTTTCTGAGCGCTGGCAGCGAATGAAACACCTATGAATATCAGGACGACGATGATTTGGCGCACGGTTATGGTTTTGATGATAAATATAGGCTATCCTGCGGTAAAATGAACGACCGTGCGTTTTAACAACGGCTGTTGAACCTTTCCTAAAGCCCTTCGTATATCTATGAAAACACAACCCTTATGTACATCACACTCTTCAAACAAGCCGTAATCGTATTTGTGCTCACAGCTGCCAATGCTGTCATCGCTATCTCTATGGTCAATATCCTGCGTGCCTCCGGTATCATATAGGCAATGACCAGGTGGGTTTGCAGACCGTTTGCGATCCGCACAAAATCGATTAAATTCGTGTCCCTTTGATCGGACATGAGCAATAATCCAAACGATACATATTCCATCAAGCTACCGCAGTTTGAAGGACCGTTTGACCTTCTCCTCTTCTTCATAGAGCGGGATGAGCTGGATATTTATGATATTCCGATCTTCAAACTCACGCAGGACTTCCTGGCCTACATCCACCAGATGGAGAACCTCAATATCGAGCTGGCCGGTGAGTTTATACTCGTAGCCGCTACGCTCATGCGTATCAAGGCCAAGCTGCTGCTGCCGCGCAAAGAAGTAAACCCTGAGACAGGCCAGGAGATAGACCCGAGAGAGGAGCTCGTGACCCGCCTCATAGAGTACAAGAAATTTAAGGAAGCTACCGAGCTGCTCCGCCAGATGGAGGATGACCGCCAGAGCATCACCAAGCGGGGCAATATCACCGGCGAGATGAGTGAGATCGCCACTCTCTTTGAGACGGAGTACGAGATGCAGTCGCTCACCATGTTCCGGTTGCTAAAGGCATTTCAGACTGTAGTGACACGCGTAGAGCGTGAGCGCAATAAGCCTGTGCATACCGTAGTAGCACCTGCATACACCATAGAAGGAGAGAAAATGCTCCTGCGCGAGCTGGTGAGGGAGAATGAACAGGTCCTGTTTGAGAAGATATTTGACCAGGTAGAGAACCGCGTCCATGCCATCTTCACCTTCCTGGCCATGCTGGAGCTGATACAGGAGCAGGTGCTGACCATCATAGTAGGAGAGGGCTATAATAACTTCTGGATCCGCTCCAAGACTGATGAAGAGCGCAATCCTACTCCCGTAGATCACGGCGATCAGGCCTAAAACAGCAGGCGGCACAATTTCTCCGTGCCCTTTTCGTCTGTATCTTTATCCAAAACCAATACACAATGAATACAGCATTGCTAGTCACTACCAGTACCAATCTGGAAGGATACAAGATCACTAAGCAACTCGGCCTCGTACGTGGCATCACTGTCCGCTCTCGCAGCGTAGTGGGCAATTTTGCCGGGGGCATCCTGGCCATCTTTGGCGGACGCAATAGTATCTATACTGATCTCTGCGAGAAAGCGCGTGAAGAAGCCTACGAGCTAATGGTGGAGCATGCCCAGAAGATGGGTGCTAATGCCGTGATCAACATGCGCTACGACGCCAATGAGGTCATGGCGGGTATGACAGAAGTATTGTCATACGGTACAGCCGTGGTGGTGGAGAAAGTATAACATTTTCATCACGCCGCTCTCCGTTTCTGTCATTATCTTAGACCCGCGCTACGATGGCAGAGATACCAGCTAATAGTCCCTTATCACAGTTTCGGCCCCGCCGGGTACTGCTGCCTGTAGCTATAGGTGTGGCGGTCACGCTTTACCTTGTCTTTGGCCTGTCGAGGCTGGATATGTCTGGCCTGTCTCAGATCACTTTTTCCCAGCATCTGGCTATAGGCGCTATCATTTCTATCCTGACAGTGGCTGTGCGTGATATGGCGTATATCTATCGCATGCGGCTGCTCACAGATGGGCAGCTATCGTGGTGGCGCTGCTTTGAGGTCATCATGCTCTGGGAGTTTGGCTCATCTGTCACTCCGGCATCTGTGGGAGGCGTCACAGCCATCTTTGTACTGCGCAAAGAGAAGCTAAGCTTTGGCAAAGGCGCGGCTATCGTTCTGCTCTGCTCCTATATGGACAATATTGCGTTTATCGTGGTTTTCAGCTCCCTCTTCGTGATCTATGGCACGTCGATGTTTGTCCTGCCGCCGGGCTGCGCTGAGCTGGCCAATGCTCCTGTCATGACCGCCATCCGTACCATGGCTACGTACGCCTGGGTCGGGTTTCTGGTAGTAGGTATCACGGGCAGCCTCTTGGGTTTCGGCATCTTTGTCAAGCCAGAGTGGGCGCGGTCATTTTGCAACAGTGTGGCCCGTATCAGGTGGCTGCACCGCTGGCGCGCCAAGATCGAACTGCTGGGAGATGAGATCTGGTACACGTCAAAGGAATTTAAGACCAGAGGTGTTTTCTTTCTGGTCAAGGTGCTCATCGCTACCATCATCTCCTGGACCGCCCGCTATGCACTGGCCAATGCACTGATATGGTCCTTTGCCACAGTAGACCTGAATATGCTGGATGTCTTCGTACGGCAGTGCCTGCTGCGGGTCATTACCTTTATCCCTACCACACCTGGTGGTAGCGGCGTATCAGAGCTGGGATTCATAGCGCTGAACTGTGACTACCTGCCCGCAGGGCTCACCACGGCCGTAGCTATCATGTGGAGGTTGCTTAATTTTTATCTTTATTTGGGCATCGGCGCTATCGTGCTGCCGCGCTGGATAGCGCGGGTGAATAAGGCTGACTGATCGTATTATCTCACTACACAATACTTACTACTCAATACCAAAAAAATGAAGAAAGTCCTTTTTATAGACCGCGACGGCACCATGATCCTCGAGACAGATGATTTTAAGATCGAGACAATGGAGAAAGTTGTTTTTTACCCGGAGGTATTCTACTGGCTGGGCAGGATCGTGCGCGAGTTTGACTTTGAGCTGGTGCTGGTCACTAATCAGGATGGCCTCGGCACGGATGCATTTCCTCATGAGCCCTTCTACACTACACATCGCTTTATCATGAACACCTTTGCCGGAGAGCGGATCTTCTTTGCAGAGGAGTGCATAGACCCGCACTATCCGCATGAAAATAAGGACACCCGCAAGCCCGGCACCGGTATGCTGAAGAAGTACATAAACAACACCGACTACGATCTCAAAAATTCTTTTGTGATAGGCGACCGTATCACAGACGTGCAGCTGGCAAAGAATCTCGGAGCCCGTGCCTTTTGGCTGAATGACGGACGCGCCCTGGGGGCTACCGAGGTCAAGGACAGCCGCGAGACGCTGGCCTCCTATATAGCTGTAGAGAGCCGCAAGTGGGAGGACATCTATAACTACCTGATAGAAAACCGCACCGGTCTGCTCTAAGCTGATTAATTAGTGATTCTCATCATTTTTAGCACTTTCTTGTGGTACTGATGTTTATATTTGAGAGATAACACCAGCCCCCACGATGAAGAAGCTCTACGTAGCCGCATTGCTCCTATGTTTTTATGGTTTCTCAGATGCACAGATCACTATCACGCGTAGTGACATGCCGTCTATAGGTGATATAGTGCGCTATAGCACTACTACCAATAATATCAATGTAAGCACGACAGGCCCCAATATGGTCTGGAACTATAGCGGCCTGGTGATCAACGGCCAGGGCCTGGATAGCTTCCGCTCTATCCTGTCGGTAAATCCGCTATACGTGCTTTCATTCAATTTTCTGGACTATGCTATACGAAATGACGTCTTCCCCAATATTTCGACACAGGTGCAGATATCAAATCAATACAGCTTTTACAAGAAGACCAATTCATATGTAGAGATCGAGGGATTTGGTGCCTCTATCAATGGCATACCCTTGCCAGCGGCATATGATGTAGCTGATAAGATTTATCAGTTTCCGCTCAGCTATGGCAGGAAGGACACCACTCCGTACGAGCTGTCTATCACGATCCCTAGTCTGGGCAAGCTACACATGGTGGGGCGCCGTTTCAACAATGTGGATGGATGGGGTACTGTGATCACACCATACGATACTTTCCAGTGCCTCCGCCTCCGCTCCTACCAGCAGGAGACAGACTCTTTTACCATAGACGCACTGGGTACTACGATCGGCATCCCTAATAATAAGATCACCTATCAATGGCTCGCTAACGGGCAAAAGATACCAGTGCTGGAGGTGACCGGTAATGACCAGTTCGGTTTCTATACAGTGACCCGCCGCCGGTTCCGTGATGGTGTCCGCGTACCACCACCACCGTTCACAGTACAAGCGGACTTTCGCGCCAATCATACTACATGTACCACGCACGACACCATCGCCCTGATCAACAGATCTTCTCCATTTGTAGCTGGAACAAATTATCTCTATACCATCACGCCCAATACATTCAACTACGTACAGGGTACTGCCAATAATGTTGCTTCGCCCAAGGTAAATTTCACCGCGCCCGGCCTCTACACTGTATCACTGCATATCGTGAGCCCTACAGGTGGTACGCCTGCTACGAGCGATACGACCAAGGTAGACTACATCACAGTGACCTGGCCTACCGGCGTGAGCGACCTGAATAAAGACCTGTCTCTGGAGGTATATCCCAATCCTGTCTCCGATGTGCTCACTGTGCGCACAGCAGAGCCTATCACAGAGGTCACCCTCATCAATACCCTGGGCCAGCGTGTCATGACGCGTACGAATGAGTCAAAGTCTGTTTCCTTTAGCGTAAAGTCGCTGGAGGAGGGCACTTACCTGCTGGAGGTAGTGACAGCCTCCGGCCGTCAGCTGCAAAAGGTGGTCATACAGTAGCAAATCACTGTTTCTTTTGCCAGGCTTCAGCATAGGTGATACTCCATGCATGTGCCGCTACATACGTGCGATAATCAAAATAACCGGAGTAAGAAGCATCTGTCTTATCCTGAGAGCTATCTAGTTTTGCCTGTAGTTTTTGCCAGTCCGCAGCAGTTGGCTGCTTCACTGCAAAAGCGTTGATACCATTCAGTAGTTCGAGGATACCATCTGAGGGCATTTCGTTGTGTTGTTTCAGCTTGCGTTTGGCAGATTTCACCAGGCTGTCTATGATGGAGTAGTTTTTCAGCTCATAGTGGCAGAGCACTTGCATCACTGCTGTCATCACCGCTGGTGCCAGAGCGGTATCAGTACGGCTATAGCGCTGTACATTATCCAATGCAGAGGACGCCGCAGCGTACTGACCTGCGCCAAAGAGGGCATAGGCACAGAGATACTCCAGATTGACACGATAGTGTATGGGGATGCTGTCCTTATAGTCTTTTAGCCCACCTCTCACCGTATCCAGTATGGATAGGGCATGGCTGAAGCCACCGCTGGATATGAGGTAGTTTAGCTCAGCCTGATAGGTGATACGAAATATGTTTACCTCCAGGTTGAGTAGTTTCCTAAATGCAGGATTGTCTTTCAGGCCACGCATTTTGGTCAGTGTCTGCTGAAAGGCGTCAGTTTCTGACAGATTAAAGCAATCTATCAGGTAGTTATTCAGCGCGGCAAAATACCGCTGCGGGTACAGCTGTATCAGTACCGCATCTGACTCCATCATGCTGATGAAATCCGTATTGGCCTGAAAGGCACTGACCATATCACGATTCATAAAGTGATATAGTGCCTCAGATTGCATTTTATCCATCTGCGCCTTGCGTGTCAGCTTCTTTCGGAGGGTCTGTGTAGCTGTACTTTTCAGGAGTGCCTTGACCTCTTTAGCTTTTGTATCGCTTTTGCCGCCAGCTTGCAGCTGTATATGCTGAGCCGTATGGTAGGTAGTGCGCCAGACAGACTCTGTCATCAGCATAGCGGCGCTATCGGCCATCTCAGTATGGTATGCCTGTATCCCCACACGCGTAGTATGGCGATACTGCTCGCGGGCTGCGATAGCAGCCTCCAGCTGTATGGCTTGCAGCATCACCTCATGCTGCTCGTACGTGCCAGCGGTGTCTTTGATTTGATGGATCTTTGATCGGGCCTGTGCCGTTAGTCCCTTCTGGAGTAGTATCTTTGCGGCCAAGACCTCCTGCTGGAGTTTTTGCAGGGGGTCGGTTTCGGCGTTGTATTGTATCAGTGCCTGCAGCAGTTGCTTGTAGAGGATCGTCTTCTGCACGGCATAGTGGTTTCGACTGAGGCCGGTGGCTCTGATAGCTGCTGCCTCGTCATAGGTGCCTTGGTTTTGAAGGGTCTGGTAGAGCGTGAGGGAAGCCCCTCCTTCCTTGAAGTGGCGGCGTAAAAACAGGTTGAAATAGCGCTTTTCAGAACCAGTCAGACCATTAATCAAATCAAAAAGAAAGTCTGAATGTGGCTTCAATATACCTCGATTTGGGTCAAAAATACAAAACAGATTGCATTTTAGACTTTTAATTTGCAATGAAATGTTTGGTTCTATATAAATAGAAGACAAGGTTTCTTTGCAGTAAAATAGTAAGTATGAAAAAGGCGATAACAATGATCCTGACACTCTGGCTGGCAGCCGGAGCACAGGCGGCGGACTGGACCAACTTTTCCAACTTTGCCTCGGTGACTGCTGTGCATGAGAATGGGGGCAAGCTCTGGGTAGCTGGCCGTGGCGGCGTGATGGCGATAGATACCGCTACGCTGCAAAAGACTTATTACGGTAAGAAAGCCGGGCAGCTGC
The DNA here is from genome assembly GCA_964571705.1 of uncultured Chitinophagaceae bacterium. Taxonomy (GTDB): domain Bacteria; phylum Bacteroidota; class Bacteroidia; order Chitinophagales; family LD1; genus UBA1941. Next base: position 14,015 of record CAZNDJ010000016.1, on the reverse strand, counting down.
CATCACTCATGATAGAGGATATGGCCTGCGCTATCAATGGGACTACCTGGATCGGCACCTACGACATGGGACTGGTGCGTGTGAGCAATGGACAGCTTACCAATTTCCACTTCGCAGACTCTACAGTGCGGCTATATCATATAGCAGTAGACCGCTCCGGCATAGTCTGGTGTGCCACAGACGATGGCCTGTACAAAAACGACAATGGCATCTTCACAAAGATCACCCCCCCAGCGGCACTGAGTGGCGGATGGGATGTCAAGGTGTTGCCAAACGGAAAGATACTGCTGGCCTCCAGCCAGCCGGTGGTGTACGACCCGGTGACTAACACTTCCTATACGCAGCCTACTACAGTTTTCGCGTATAGCAACTCGACTATAGAGGTCAAGGATTCCAACTCCTACTATTTCGCCTCGGATCATGGTGGTATCATATCTGTGCAGGATACTACTGTGACGGATATTTCTGACACATCTGTCTCTGATGGTTTTACTGCCGAGATCAGACAGCTCAAAAAACTGGCTGATGGCACGCTCCTGGCGCTGAGATCTGATGGCAAAGTCTTTGCTTTTGACGGTAGTCACTGGGCGCCCTACATATACTCAGCCATAGCGGAAGGAGCAGAGCCTACGCTGCTTTTCCAGAGGAGCTCAGGGGAGATACTGGCAGCTGGTACCTATCACGGAGGCCTGCTCAAAAGCCTGACAGGTACCACTGATATATCTATACAGAAATTTGGTATCTGGTCTGATATGATCAATGCTGTGAAGGCAAAGAACGACCATGAGCTATGGATCATGGGCGGTACACAGATCGGCCTGTATGACATCCATACAGCAAGCTTTGTGAGGGTAGATGAACTGCCCGGTGCTGTAGCCAGCAATAGCGGAGGTGTAGCGGCCAGGAATGGCACCTATATAGCCTACGGCTATGGTCATCTATACCAATGGGACGGTAGCGCCTGGCAATCCCTGGCACTGTCAGGGTTGCCATCTGGCAGCATCCTGAGTGCTGCCTCAGACACTAGCGGCAATCTCTACCTCGGTGGTATGAGCGGCCTGTATGTGGTCCGTGGTACCAATGTAACAGCATATACTGCTAGCAATACTCCCGTCTTTAATAACAACGACCTGATCCGGGACATTCATTTTGATGCAGCCAGTAATACTATGTGGATGGCTACTGTACATGGGATAGTCAAATATAACGGCGGGGTATTCTCCCTCATCAATGGTACCAATACACCAGCTATACAAGGATACGACTATATACAGTCTATCTCTCAGGATCCTGCTGGCATGATGTGGTTTGGTACCGCCTATGGCGGCATGATCACCTACGATGGCAGTAGCTACGCACTACAGATGCTGCCCGGCTCTATGGGCAATCAAACTGTAAATCGCATTGCCTTTGACGGCACTACGATGTATGTAGTGGATAATGTGTATGGTTTCTGGATCAAGGAAAACGGGTCGTGGATTAACTATAACATGCACAACTCTGACCTGACAGCAGCCTACCTGTCATCCGCCACCGTGGATGGCAATCATAATGTCTGGATCACCGCCTGGGACTATGGCACGAGCAATGCCTTTGGTGTAGATGTCTTCAGTAAAAACGCAGTAGCCCTGGCAGTAAAAGAAGTTTCTAATGTGGCGGTAACTGTGTACCCAAATCCTGCTACATCCCTGGTCACTATACAGGATGAAGCGCTCAGAGATGGCACAGTGATCACGCTGACAGACGAGCTGGGCAGAACATATCCATTCACCCTGACCGCGCATCGGATAGATATCTCTGCCCTGGCAGCCGGTATCTACATCGTAGATGCACACACTTCTGCTGCACCGGTTCGTATCGTAAAGCAGTAGGCCACCGCCCTTTTTAGTTTGGTTATTTTGATGAGGTTTTGTTCGACCCGCATCAGCCTGTGTGCCAGTCACATGGGCTGTTTTTTTTGATGCAGTGTCCACTATCTGTATTTATTTCACAAATCACTGTTTATCACATAGTTTTGACATCTGAATGGCAAGATTTAACTTCATTCTGATCAAAAAAGCTCCCTTTGTCCAAAAACGCTTCAGGTCCGTTTTTGAGTGATGAAGAGTTGGTACACCGCTACCGAAACTCTCACGATACTGCCTATATAGGAGAGCTATATGTGCGCTATACCCACCTCGTGTATGGCGTCTGCCTGAAATACTTTCACAATGATTCTGACGCGCAGGATGCGGTCATGCAGATATTCGAGAAGCTGATAGTAGAGCTTAAAAAACATCACGTCGAGACTTTTCGCCCGTGGCTGCATACCGTGGTCAAAAACCACTGTATGATGCATTTCCGCAAGGAGGCAGCAGCTACCAAAAAGGAAACGCAGCTGCTAAATAATGTCAAAGGGTCTGTGGAAAATGCCGAGTCAGATCATCAAGAGAGCGAGCAGGAAAAAGAGCTGATGGCGCAGCACCTGTCATCGGGCCTCACGGTACTGAAAGAGGAGCAGCGGAGGTGTGTGGAGTTGTTTTACCTGCAGGGGCGCAGCTACCAGCAGATAGCAGAGGAGACGGGCTACTCACTGAATGAAGTGAAGAGCTATATCCAAAACGGAAAAAGGAATTTGAAAATATATATCACGGACAAGAGCAATGGCAAAGCCTAAAAATATCATCCTCACAGAGGAGGGCGTGATCACGCAGGAGGCGCTGCTGGCCTATGCCCAGGGGCGTCTGAGCCCTGAGGAGGTAGCCCAGGTAGACAAACTGCTACGCGATGATCCCTTTGCTCAGGAGGCGCTGGATGGCATACGCAATAGTGCTGCCGCTGCCGGGATGGATACAGCCGTGACAGCTATCAACTCCCGCCTACGTGAAAAGGCCGGTATGCGTGAGAAAAAGCGCAAGGGCATAGAAATACACTGGGCTACATATGCCTATGCGGCGACTATCGTAGGCGTATTGCTGGGTCTGGGTTTTGTGATGGTACACTTCATCCAGCAGAATGACCACGCTATAGCACTCAATAAGGCTGTACCCCAGGCAGAGGAGAGCGTCCCTGCGCAGGAGCAAAAGACGGAGGCAGCTCCTGTTATCACCGATACTATGGTAAAAACAGAGGTGCCTGATAAGCAGGCTGCTCTCAATGACACTTCACAAATAGCTACGCAAACAACTGTTGCCCTCAATACTCCTCCCGCTGGTACCGCTACTGTATCAGGCAGCACCGCACAAACACCAGCCACAGGTCAGATGAGGGACCAGACTGCGGTTATTACAAATAGTTTCAAACCTGCTGCCACAGAAAAAAAGACGCCTGTCCAAACCAGCAATCCCGGGAGTGCAGTGGCTAAACCAGCCGCACCACCGGTGGCAAAAGAGGCTGACGATATAGCCTATAGCGTAGATGGCCATGATCTGAATACCGGCGCAGAGATCAAATCGAAGAACTACAAGAGTACTACGCCTGCTGATTTTGACGCCAACAGAGGGTTGAGCTCTACTACAGTGATGGAAGCTGTCAATAAAAATGCCTCCAAAAAAGAGAAAGCTGCTGCCTCTGCTGTAGATCAGATGAAGGAGGCACGTGCATTGTTTGATGCCGGTGATTTCAAAGAGGCGGCGAAGAGATATGATAAAGTACTATCAAATCAACCGGAAAACATAGACGCGCTTTTCTTTGGCGGTATATGCGAGTATAAGAATGGCAGGCTAAAGCCGGCGGAGAAAAACTTTGACAAGCTGATCAAATCCGGCCAATATGTAGACGGATCAAAGTGGTACAAGGCAAATGTCCTCATAGATCGTGGCAAAAAAGATGAGGCAAAGCAACTCCTCAAAGAACTGAGCACTACACCCAATCCATATAAGGACCGCGCCGTAAAGAAATACGAAGAAGTACAGAAATAACCTACCAGCGGATCAGCGTACTGGCCCACATAAAGCCGCTGCCAAAAGCAGCCAAGCATACGAGATCGCCTTCCTTTATGCGCCCTTCCTCCCATGCCTCCGTGAGCGCGATAGGTATAGACCCGGCTGTGGTATTGCCGTACTTGTGTATGTTAGACACTACCTGCTCATCCCGCAGCCCCAGCTCTTTTTGTACAGCCTGTGTGATACGGGCATTGGCCTGGTGCGGTACGAATATGTCTATGTCTGATTCTTTCAGGTTATTGGCTGTCAGCGCCTCGCGGATCACCTCCGGGAAGTAGCGGACTGCATGCTGGAAGACCATCTTGCCATTCATATGTGGCAGCATGGAGCCATCGTCCAGCATCTCGTGTGTGATGCGCTGTTTGCGCTTGCTGCCTATATGCTCTACCATCAGCTCCTCAGCATGCGTACCATCAGAGTGCAGGTGTGTAGAGAGGACTCCCTTGCCGGCATCAGCATGTGCCTCCAGCAGTAGTGCACCTGCACCATCGCCAAAGATCACCGCCATATTGCGGCCACGGTCACTGATCTCCATCACGTTTGACTGGATCTCCGAGCCGATCACGAGTACCTTTTTGGCAAAACCTGTACGGATATACTGGTCTGCCAGTGAGAGTGCATATACGAAGCCTCCGCACTGCTGGCGGATGTCAAAGCAGGGGATCTGCCGCAGGCCCAGCTCACGCTGTGCCAGCACACCACAGCCCGGAAAGTAATAGTCCGGGCTCAGCGTAGCAAATACTACCATGTCTATCTCCTCAGGCCTGCATCCGGCACGGTCCATGGCTATACGGGCGGCTTTGGCCCCCATATTAGATACAGTATCTACTCCTTCTTTGAAAAAACGACGCTCGCTGATACCCGTGCGCTCTACTATCCACTCATCAGACGTATCCATCTGTGCAGCGAGGTCTGCATTGGTCACTATGGTCTCGGGCAGGTAGTAGCCGAGGCCAATTACTTTACTATAGGGCATCGATTACTTTTGCGTGAGGTATTTAGACGGCTCTTTCTTGAATTCATCCTTGCACTCGGTGCTGCAGAAGCCATAGGTCTTGCCATCATACACCGCTGTGTCGGCTATATTACCATCTTTTACAGGCATGCCGCACACCAGGTCCTTTGGCGATCCGAGTGTAGCAGCAGATATAGCTACTCCGGACTGCGGTGCAGGAGCGGAGATGTCTTTTGCCGGAGCTGTTTCCTTATTGCCGCAGGCGCTCATGATCAGGCCTGCTGCGCAGAATACGATTACATGAAGTGCTTTCATTTTATCTTCTGTTTTTGTTATGAATGGTGCGCTTTCATTGATTTTCACTGTCAAAACTACGATAAAATCCATATCACCAAAGTATAGTGGCTCACGCTACACAATGCGGATAGTTTGGAGTAATTTTGCAGCCTGATTTATAAAAACATGAGTACACCTAAAGTCATAGAAATATATACCGAGAGCACGCCTAATCCTGAGAGCCAGATGTTTGTGACAAACTTGCACCTGCTCCCAAACTATGTGGCGGACTTTAAGACCAAGGAAGCTGCCGGTGAGTCTGAGCTGGCACAGCGCCTTTTTGAGATACCATTCGTCAGTGCGGTGTTTATCTCCAATAACTTTGTGACCGTTACCAAAAAAGCGGACTACGAGTGGTATGAGATCACGCCTGAGCTCCGCGAGGCTATCCGCTCTTTCCTGGCCTCCGGCAAGGCTCCTGTGTCAAAGGCGCTCTTTGAGAAAAGCAATCCGGAACCAGCCGCACAAAGCAATAATACTACAGAGGCTGACCCCGAGACCAAGATCAAAGAACTGCTCGATAAGTATGTAAAGCCTGCTGTGGAGGCAGATGGTGGCCACATCGCCTTCCGCTCTTTCACGGAGGGTGTGGTAAATCTGGCCCTGCAGGGATCATGCAGCGGCTGCCCGTCTTCGTCTATCACGCTGAAATCCGGTATAGAGGGCCTGCTCAAGCGCATGGTGCCTGAGGTAAAGGAAGTGGTAGCGATAGAAGAGTGATCTACTGAGCGGCGACCTGGTCTATGGTCTCCTCTTCTACGCCTTTCAGCATATTCCAGATAGGATCTGTCCAGTAGTTGGCCTGGTTTAGCCTGTTGCTCAGGATGATGATCGTTGTATTGTCGCGCAGGTTGCGTGCAAAAACGTTGTTATTCCCATGCCACCAGCCATTGTGGTAGATGATGTTATTGCCATCAGCCTGTTTGATCATGCGCCAGCCGTAGCCATAGTTGCGTGCATTGCAGTCAGGAAATGAAACGCGCTCAAAGCTGCGTGGCTTATAGGCTTCTGCCATTGTCTCTTCTGAGATCACCTTGCCGGTACGCAGGGCATTGTCCCACTTCAGCATATCCTCGACCGTAGAGAATATGCCTTTATCTCCCACAGCGCCGTCAAAACAAACATCGCTTAGCTTGCGGCCATAGGCATCGTGCGTACGCGCGTAGTCATGCTGCGTAGTGGAGTCTTCAAAGTCAAATACATAACTATGCATCATGCCCAAGGGGGCAAAGATCGAATCCTGAATATACTTCTGAAATTTCATGCCACTGGTCTGCTGTACAATGGCTGCCAGCAGGGCATAGTTTGAGTTGCTGTATTCAAAACGGGTATCCGGCTTGAATAGCAGGCGAGGCTTCTTTTGACAAAATATATCTACCACGTCCAGATTGCTCATGTAGTGCTGGCGATCCGTGATATAGCGATTGTCCATATAGACATAGTCTGGCAGGCCGGAGCGATGATCCAGCAGCTGGCGCACAGTGATGCTATACGGAAAGGCAGGAAAAAACTGATTGATAGAGTCGTCGAGAGAGAGTTTGCCGGCCTCTGCCAGTTTCAGTACGGCAGTGGCTGTAAAGGTCTTGCTGACGGATGCGAGCTCAAAAGGAGTATTGGGGTCCAGAGGCTTGCGGGTAGCGATATCGCTATAGCCAAAGCTCTCTTCATAAATAGGGCGACCGTTATGCGCTACGAGTACCACCCCATTAAACTTTTCTGCAGTATGGCGATGATTGAAGTATCTGGTTAGCAGTGAGTTGACAGTCAATTCAGCATCGGTGAGCGGTATAGTTACCTCTTCCGTGTTTGCTTCATTTGTCACGCTGCCGGTCACTATACCCCCTGAGGAGCGGCCGATGTGCGTCAGCGAAAATGTTAAAAAGGCCAGTAGCGCGTACTTCTTCCAGATCATTCTATCAGCAGGGTTTGCCTTTCTTTTTCGTAAAAACATGACGAATGTTACGATTCAGACGGCTGTTCATAATTATCTCCGATTTGTGGAAAATCGGAAAATATCCCGAAACCTGCAAGAATTTTAACTTTCCTCGCCCTCTATCTCTTCGGAGGCAAACATAGACCCAAAGAGATCCTTGAACTGCACACTGCGCTCCAGCATGGCCTTGCCTATCTGCGAATGCTCTGCTAATGAGTGCAATACAAACTCCATTGCTACATATTTCTCGGCCGGGTCCAGGTCTGGCATATGTGTCTGCACCAGACGTGACAGCCCATCTACAGACTCCAGGGATTTGCGATAGGTCGCCTCATCGGCATTCAGCAGCAGGTCCAGGGCGTCATTATTAGAAAACCAATCCAGAATATTCTGATATGGTGACGCAGTCTTTTTCTTTTTCAGCTTAGACGGATCCGGGAAAAACTGCACGAAATGGCTCCGAAGAGCCTTGCCTATCAGGTGCTGGGCTACCATGGCTGCACCCTCCTGCTCGCCCTCGTAGACGAGTTCTATTTTGCCATTGATAGCAGGTACTACGCCCCACAGATCTCCTACGCGGGCTGCGGTGCGGTGCTCATTATTGAGCAGCATGCGGCGCTCTGCAGTAGAGGCTAGGTTCTCATAGGCCGAGATGGTGAGGCGGGCACTCACGCCGCTTTTGGCGTCTACATATTCACTCTGGCGCGCCTCCTGCGCTACCTGCTCTATCAGGTCTTTCAGTATATCGCCTATGGCCACTGTCTCGCGCTGAGATGGTGTGAGCCGTGCCTCCTGCTCCGTGATCTGGCGGGAGAGCTGTATGGTCTTGGGATAGTGTGTGAGTATCTGGCTGCCTATGCGGTCTTTCAATGGTGTCACGATGCTGCCGCGATTGGTGTAGTCCTCAGGATTGGCGGTAAATATGAATTCTATATCCAGTGACAAGCGCAGTTTGAACCCGCGTATCTGTATATCGCCCTCCTGCAGGATATTGAACAGTGCTACCTGTATCCGCGCCTGCAGGTCCGGCAGCTCATTGATCACAAAGATGCACCTGTGGCTGCGAGGTATGATACCAAAGTGTATCACGCGGTCATCTGCATAGCTCAGCTTGAGATTGGCTGCCTTGATAGGGTCTACGTCTCCTATGAGGTCCGCTACAGATACATCTGGTGTGGCCAGCTTCTCTGCATAGCGCTCACTGCGGTGCAGCCAGGAGATAGGTGTATCATCGCCTTTTTCAGCTATCAGATCTTTGGCATAGCGGGTGAGCGGTATAAGAGGATCCTCATTCAGCTCACTGCCGGTGATCACCGGTATGTACTCATCCAGCAGCTCAGTCATCTGCCGGGCTATCCGCGTCTTGGCCTGACCACGCAGGCCCAGCAGGTTGATATTGTGCCGCGACAGGATAGCGCGCTCCAGATCAGGGATCACAGTATCCTCATAGCCGAGTATGCCCTTGAATACAGTTTCACCTTTCCTGATTTTTTCGATCAGGTTATCACGCAGCTCGTCTTTTATGCTCTTTGATGTGTAATTCGATTTCTTCAGTTCACCGAGTGTGGTAGCTCTCATCTTACTTTACGCTTTTTGTTTCTTTCGAAGTCTTCAAATAAAAATTCTCCTAAGCCTTTCAGGCTGGTATAAAATGCTTTGCCATTATTAGCCTCCGTAAACTCTTCTACAAAGCTCTGCAGATAGGGATCAGACGCGATCATAAATGTGGTAATAGGTATTTTCAGTCTCCGTGCTGCGCGGGCCAGGTTCAGGCACTTATTTACGATCTTGCGGTCCAGGCCCCAGCTGTTTTTATAATACTGGCCATTCTCTTTCATACAGCTGGGCTTGCCATCTGTGATCATAAAGATCTGCTTGTTAGGATTCTTGCGCTTGTGCAGCAGGTCCATGGCCAGCTCCAGGCCGGCAGGAGTATTGGTATGATAGGGACCCACCTGCAGGTATGGCAGGTCTTTGATCTCTATCGGCCACGCATCATCGCCAAATACGAGGATGTCAAGAGTGTCTTTAGGGTATTTCTTTTTGATCAGCTCGGCCAGTGCCATTGCCACGTTTTTGGCAGGGGTGATCCGGTCCTCACCATACAGTATCATGCTGTGCGATATGTCTATCATCAGCACGGTACTGCTTTGGGACTTGTGCTCCTGCTCGCGCACCACCAGGTCATCCTCACTCATCATAAAATCTGCGATCCCATGATTGACCTGCGCATTTTTAAATGACTCCAGCATGGCGATCTGCTCTATGGAGTCACCAAATGTGAAGGAGCGCAGGTCGCTGCTCTGCTCATCTCCCTGGCCGGTGAATCCTGTTTTATGGTTGCCGCGCGTACCCTTTTTCAGTTTGCCAAAGATGCGGTCCAGTGCAGACTCGCGTATAGACTGTTCGGTCTTGGCGGTCATAGACATCTGGCCCGGCTGTGCAGGATCATCTTTGAGGTAGCCCCGCTCACGCAGGTCACTGATGAAATCTCCGATACCGTAGTCCTTATTTGTGAGCTTATACTCTTTGTCCAGGTCGGTGAGCCAGCTCAGGGCCTCTGCCACATCACCGCTCGTGTAGGTGAGTAGCTGCTTGAAGATGTCAAACAGTTTGTCAAATGGCGTCTTGCCATCAGGTGTATGTCTACTAAATCTATAGCCCAGCATGATCTCTTATTTCAGTGCTTCCTGTATGTATTTTTCCAGTTTATTCTTAGGGGCAAAGCGATGCAGGATGGTACCTCTCTGATCTATGAGTACGAGTGTAGGTGTAGAGCTGATGGCGTAGTCAGTGCCCGGAGTTGGTTTGCCGGGATCACCGCTGCCGGCCAGTACATTTGTCCAGGGTAGTTTATGCTCGTTCAGGTACGATTTCCAGTGCTGCGGACTCATATCCATACAGTACGCATAGATGTCAAAATCCTTACCATGGTACCTGTCATACATGGCCTGTATCTGTGGCATCTCCTCTGTGCAGTGACTGCAGCCCGGAGACCAGAATAGGAGCAGCGTACACTTAGACCGCTGTACCACTTCTCGCAGCGACCGCACTACACCGCTCGTATCCGGTTTTGCTATTTCTACAAAAGCAGTCCCCGGCATCACCTTCCTGATATTAGTGATCTTGACCGCCAGTACGGGATTGGTCAGAGATGATTGGTTTTCGTCATAGTAGCGGATCAGCATGCCCAGCATCTTCTCACGCGAGTGCCATAGCAGGCCGTCAAATAGTGATAACGCTGTCTTATTGTACGCTTTGTTATCTGCCTTGGCCCGCGTCATCAGGTCTCTGATAAAAGCCTCCTCACTGCTAAGTGTGCCCTCTATCAGAAATTCGATATAGTTCACTATCATATCGTGGTAAACCGGGGTAGCTAGCAGCGACGCATCGGCGAAGGGAACACCATCAAAGTAGTGCGCACGAAACTCTGCAGTAGTGTTTTTTACGTCCTTTGCTACTACAGGCATCCGCATCTTGCAGAGCACCTCTGCTGCGTAGGTGCCGGGGTAGCGCTTGCGTATGTCATTCAGGTCATCTGTGTAGTCCAGCAGCAGGTCGTTTAGCTCCTGCTCGCATGCAGCACCATCGCACTGGCGAAAATACTTCTCCAGCTTGCCATCATTGAGTTTCATCATAGCGTAGAAGCGCTTGTACGCCTCGCTCTCCGTGGCTGGAGTGACGCGCACATCCGTCACCTGATCATCTTTGATAGACACATCGATAGTAACATCCTTGTCGCGCGGCGAGAGCATCAGGTCATAAGACGATCGGCCCAGCCTCACATTGTATAGTGTAGGGGACTGTATCTGCACCTCCATGCTAAACGCACCGCCACTAACTATGGCGGAGGCATCACCACCCTCTTCACTGGCATTGTGCATGACGACCATGGGAGGCATGTTGCCCCCATTTATTGTAAAATGGCCGCGTATATGGACACCCTCACAAAGAGCTGTAAAGGATAGAGAGGCAAATAAAAGCGTGATAAAAGATCTCATGAAGTAGACGTCTGTACCAGGTATAAAACTACCAAATAAATAACCGGCCCGGTGGTGATTTTGTTTTTTTGAGAAACAGGAGGCGAGAGTGATTACTTCGTTTTTTTGGCCCTGACGGGAGCTGCAGGAGCAGGCTGTGCCATGGCTGGTTTTGGCAGTTTTACTTTGAGGCCCAGCTCCTCTCCTATGCCTATGATAGAGCGGTAGTTGAGCGGAAACTCCATGAAAACGTGAAGCATACTAAGTAGAAAGAGCACCTCCAGGCCCAGCAGATAGTCGTAGGCATAGAGCGCTACTGACGCCACCCAGCACACGCCCACGGCAGCCAGCCAGCGCGCTGGTACTTTATGCCATTTGATCACAGATGTTTTAGAAAACCAGTTGAGATAATGATATGTATAGGCAAACGCGATGAAGCGCATCACACTCTGGCCCGGTATGGAGTGAAATACCATGTCCTCCAGGCTTTTGAAAGTACCATGGTCCATATTCAGCAGGTGTGCAAAGGAGTAAACCAGTCCATCAAAATGGATACCAGTGATGCTTCGCTGAGCATAAGGATGTACTTGATAAGAATTGGTCGGATGGTAAAAAAAGAAGCTGGCACCACAGGCTACAAAGACTAATACGGACAGTAGCCCCGTCACGCTTTTATTCTTAAGTGCGCCGTAGATGATGAATAGGCCCGTGAAGAGAAACACATGCACCAGCGTAGGCAGGTACATCCCGAAGGCGAGCTGTACACCGTGAGCAGAGCTAATAATATATCCCCCTATCAATGCTGCTAGTAGCAGGATCAGTTTGTGAAACCAATTCTGCAAAAATACCATCCCCAACCCGGCTACCGCACACATAAAAATAAAATTAGTCGACCACCTTGACACCTCCTCATCGTGTATATCTGTAAAGATGAACACTGTCAGAAATACAGCGAATGGGATAAAGACCAGGTAGTCCATCTTGCCAGTGGCAAAGTAATCACGCTTGTGCAGCCAGGAGATCTCTGTCAGGTAGTGGAGGGGCCCCAATACGGCATAAGAAAAAAGAAACAACTCAAAAGGCAATAGATAAGCGGCTACACATGATACGATCATGAGTATGATATTGGCTATATCTATTGTTTTGGTATCCATGTTTATCCTAGTCCTGGTATGTTTGGCATCACACCCTTCATCTCGCTCTGCATCAGATTATCGGCCTTGGTCAGTGCCTCGTTCAGGACGTTTACCAGATGGTCACTCAGCTCGTCGTTGCTCGCAGTTTGCTTGATCTGTATGTCAGTTACTTTGCGATTGCCGTTTACGGTTACTTTTATGTAGCTGTTTTCTTCAGATACAGTGATGGTATCGAGGCGGTTTTTCACATCATCCATTTTGGATTTCAGTTCCTGCAGTTGCTTCAGTTGATCGAGAAAGCCCATTAGAGTTATATGTTTTAAGTAGTAAGATAAAGGTTGTCAATTATCTATTGCCAATTGTCAATTCAACTAGCTCTTCATATTTTCAAACTGTAGTGGGAAGCCGAAGTCCTGCTTCCTTAGATCTGCCATCACCGCGTGCAGGTCATCTATTTTTTTGCCGGTCACGCGTACTATCTGGTCCATCTGGGAGGCCTGTACTTTCTGGCCACCGTCTTTGATCGCTTTGGCTATCTTATTCATTGCCTCTTTGTCCAGCCCGTTCTTCATTTTGAGGTCTTTCTTGAGCATCGTGCCTTGGGTGTAGGCCTCTTTGCTCTGGTCGTAGCTGCGCGGGTCGAGGCCCTGCTTGATGCCACGGTTAACGATAATATCCATGATCGTATCCATGCGCATTTCCGTCTCCGTCACGATATGCATGGATAGCTCCTTCTTATTAAAATCTATAGATGTATTGGACCCGCTGAAGTCATAGCGGTTTTGTATTTCTTTCTTCGCCACATTGATAGCATTCTCTACTACCTGTGGGTCTACTTTGCTGGCTATATCGAAACTTGGCATTAGCTGTTCATTTCAGTCTCTAAAATTAGCGGAGATTCTGACTTTGGCAAAAGTCACAAATACTCCACCTCCTTTAGCCCAAACTTCCACTGCTTTCCCCCGCTTTCTATGATCAGCTTGCCTTCCTTGGTCACCCCGATGATCTCCCCCCGAAACTCTTGCCCATCCTTGCGGTAGAGTGCAGTCTTATTATACTGATAGAGATTCACCATATAGGCTTTATCAAGAAAGTTGAAATGCAGGCTGCGGAGCTGCAGGTAGTATTTCTCCAGGTAGGAGCTGAGCTTCTCGGTGATGTGCTGCAGGTTTTGAGACTGTCCCGACGCAGACCGCAGAGATGCAGGATTGGGCAGCGCCGGGTCAAAATCTATCTGGTTCACATTCAGCCCTATACCGATGATGGAGGAGGAGAGCTGGCTGCCGCTGATCGTATTTTCTATCAGGATACCTGCCAGTTTGTGTCCATTGTGATAGATGTCGTTGGGCCATTTGATCCGCACCTCATCGTTGAGTATCTCTTCGCATAGCTCGCGTACAGCGAGGCTCACGGCCATACTCAGAAAAAACTGGCGGTCTACCGATAGGAAGGTGGGATACAGGATATAGGAGGCCGTCAGGTTCTGCCCCGGCTCAGTATGCCAGCGGTTGTCGGCTTGGCCGCGCCCGGCAGTCTGCTCTGCTGCGGTCACGAGTGTGCCTTCGGGCACCTTTTGGGTAGAGAGCAGGTTTTTAGCATAGTTATTGGTAGAGTCTATGCTGGGCAGAGCTATGTGCTGGGCTCCGACAAATAAAGGATGAGACATGCCTCAGGTCAGGTGGTCATGGCAGATCTGCAGTCTCAGGGCTGGCGCCACTCAGAGCAGGTATCGCCTGTATCCTTTTTGTTTTG
>CAZNDJ010000015.1:0-44458 GCA_964571705.1 uncultured Chitinophagaceae bacterium | reverse complement strand
AGTATCATCGTAAAGTGGCACAAGCTATCAAGCGTGCACGCCACCTGTCTCTGCTGCCATACGTAGCTGACCTCCTGAAATAATAATGGTCTAACCACAAAAAAGAAATCAAGCAATGGAAATCATATTGAAGAAAGACGTAGAGAAACTGGGATACGCTGACGACCTCGTGAACGTAAAGCCAGGCTACGCACTGAACTATCTGATCCCACAGGGCAAGGCTGTAGTAGCTAGCGATAGCAACCGCCGTATCCTCGCTGAGGTGATGAAGCAGAAGGAAAAGAAAGAAGCACGCCTCGTAGCGAGCATCAACGATATCAAGGCTCGCCTGGAGAGCACTAAGCTCACCATCGGTGCCAAGGTAGGTACTACTGACAAGATCTTTGGCTCAGTGACTGCATACCACGTAGCAGAAGCTGTGAAGAAGGCTGCCGACATAGAGGTAGACCGCCGCAAGATCAACATCGTAGAAGGTGAGGTAAAGACGCTCGGCACATACACTGCAGAGATCGGTCTCGGCAAAGAGCACAAAGTAACTGTCTCTTTTGAGGTAGTAGCTGAGTAATCAGTCGCATCTACAGATCATACTAAAAAGCCCTCCGCAAACACGGAGGGCTTTTTGTTTATGGCAGCGCTTGTGTTATTTGATCTGCTCTCCTTCTTTCATCTCTGCTGAAGGGATTTGCAATACGGTCTCATCTCCATGCAGATCACCGAATATCTCAGTCTTTCCTTTGTCTGCTATACCCTCCCGTATTTTGATGAAGTGCGTAGTACCTCCTTGCACAACTATGACGTATTTACCCTCTGTGCTGGTCACGATGGCAGTGGATGGCACCAGATAGGAGGCTACGGATGAGTGGATCGGTAGCGAGACCTCTACATACATACCCGGCTTGAAGACGCCGTCAGGATTTTGCACATCTGCCTCTATAGCCTCTGAGCGGTACTCATCATAGAGTGATCCCGATGACCGTGATATCGCAGCAGTAAATGTCTGACCCGGCAGCGACTGTGTAGTAAAGCTAAGCTGTCGTTGTTTAGCATCTATACTACCTGTATAAACCTCGGGTATGAAAAGTTCAAGGCGCAAGGTGCTATTATGCTCGAGTATCAGGAGCGGTCTGGAGTCCATTTTAAAGTTGGGGCCCGTCAGGCTACCGGGGTGCACATTGCGCTCAGTGATCACCCCATCAAAGGGAGCCCTGATGGCCAGGTAGTCCTGCAGCACCTGAGAGGCACTGAGGTTGGCACGCTCAGACTGCTCCAGCGCGCTGTCTGCCTGATAGCGGGAGCCTGCATTCATGAGGTCCAGCTCCGATACAGAGCCCGCTACAGCAGCAGCAGCACGTAGCCGGTAGTACCGGTCGCGGCTCGCGTTTAGCTTCTCCCGGGCCTCCAGCAGCCTGCCCTGTGCAGCCTGTATCTGCTGGGCCATCTCCGGGGCCTCGAGTGTCATGAGCAGCTCGCCTTTGTGCACGCGCGAGCCGCGGTCCACGTACATCTCTTTGACGAAGCCATTCATCTTTGGGTAGATGTCTACCTTTTCGTAGGGCTTGAGTTCGCCCGGTAGTTTGATGGTGGAGCGCAGGGTGTCCCGCTCCACTTTTACGGTAGGAAGCGATGCCGTCGTTTCCTTTTTGCCCTCGGTGAGGTCGGCAGGATGCCGGTGTGAGCAGCTGCCCAGCGCCAGTGCTACTATGATGGTCACAATAATTTTATTCATACTATACTCTATTAAGATTTGGGGTGAGGTAATAAGGAAGTACTGTCAAATGAAGCACGCTGCCTGACCCAGGCATAGATCAGCGGCAACATAAAGAGTGCTGCGAAAGTAGACGCCAGCAGCCCGCCTATCACCGCGCGGCCCAGTGGTGCGGTCTGCTCACCAGCCTCACCGAGGCCCGATGCCATAGGCACCATGCCCACGATCATGGCGAGGCTCGTCATGAGGATGGGCCTAAGGCGTACAGAGGCACTCATGACTGCAGCACGGGTAGCGTCGTGTACCTCCAGCCGGAGCTTCTCTGCATTGGTCACTATGAGGATGGCATTCGCTACCGAAACACCGGTACTCATGATCATACCCATGTATGATTGCAGGTTGAGTGTAGCACCGGTGATAAAGAGCGCCACCATCGCTCCGAGTATCACGGCAGGTACGGTACTAATGACCGTTAGTGCAGTCGGGATAGATTCATAGTTTGCTGCAAGCAGCAGCAGTATCACGAGCACTGCCAGAGCAAGACCCGTCTGCAAACTGCCCAGTGTCTCATCGAGCAAAGACGATGTACCCCGCACCTCTACCTTCACACCCTTGGGCAGCTCTCCCAGGGATGATACGGCCTTGCGGACATGTGCTGTGGCCCGCCCCAGGTCGGTCTCATGGATACCGGCACCGACAGTGAGAAACCGCCGTGGCCCCGCTCTGTCATATTCCCCCGGCGTAGTCGTATTGGCAAATGTGGCTACATCTGCCAGCATCGGGCGGTTTTGCCCTTTCACCAGTGGTATCTCGCGGAGCTCATTCAGCGTGGTCATCATATACTCCGGCACCTGTACCTGTACCTGATAGGTATAGGCAGTCTTCTCATCCAGCCAGAGGTTCTTCTCTATGAAGCGGCTCGACGTAGTGGAGGAAGTAATAGAACTAGCGACCTTGCCCATATCCAGACCGAACTGGGCTACCTTATAGCGGTCTATATTGATGGCTATAGTAGGATAGTGCAGCGGCTGCTGTATCTGTACATCACGCAGCTCCTTGATCTTTTCCATCCTGTGCAGCAGGGTATCAGCTACGGCAGTGATCTGTGCCATGTCTTTGCCTGCCACTCGTACTTCTATCGGATTGGCCGCGCCCTGGCTCATGATCTTCTCCGTCAGGTCTATCGGCTCAAAGCTGATAGTGACATCCGGCATAAAGTGGTGAATGTTCTTGCGTAGCGCCTCTTTCAGCTCATCCATCTTAAGCTTGTACTTCTCATCTACCTGCACCTGTATCACTGCTTCATGTGTACCGGAGTTGAATACGTAGAGGTTGCTCGTCGCATAGTTACTCGGCACCATACCGACATAGGCAGAAGACACCTCGACATGGCCGTCTACCGTACTATCTATCACCGCCAGCGCCTTTTGCACTTTCTCCTCCGTACGTTCTAGTCTTGTTCCTTCCGGCGCTTTCAAGCGCATCTGGAATTGGCCATTATTCACCTTCGGCATGAGGTCTTTGCCTATGAAGACGAAGGCCAGACCAGCCAGCGATATCGCGCCTATCAGGTAGATAGAGCCATAGAGCTTCTTATGCTGCATCATGTGCTCTATGATAGCTGTGAATCTATTTCGTACTCTATGAAAAAGATCTTGCTTTTCCTCCTTTGAGCGGTGATCTTCGCTCACATCGTATGTGATCTGCTGTACCTCTGCATCATCCAGTGCCAGGGTGCCTTCGGTATAGCTATGTACATGGCTCGCATCATGCTCCGGCAAAAACCAATTACATAAGATCGGCACCAATGTCTGCGCTGCTATGAATGATGCGATCATAGAAAAGCCTATGGATAATGACAGGGGCAGGAACATAGCCTTAGGCACACCACTCATCATAAATGACGGCGCAAACACAGCCAGGATGCAAAGCAGGATCAGCACCAGCGGAAAGGATATCTCGGTACAGGCATCATAGATGGCCTCCCGTTTCGTCTTGCCCATCTCGAGATGCTGGTGGATATTCTCTATCGTGACCGTGGCCTGGTCTACCAGAATGCCGATCGCTAGTGCCAGTCCGCTCAGCGTCATCAGGTTGATCGTTTGCCCGGCCAGGCTGAGCATGAAGCAGCCGATGAGGATAGAGACTGGTATCGTGACGATCACGATCATAGAGCTACGGAAATCCCCTAAGAAAAGTAGCACCATCAATCCCGTCAATATCGCACCGAGTATTCCCTCGGTAGCCAGGCTCTTGACAGCATTGATCACAAAGACTGACTGGTCAAACTCATAGTTGAGGTGCACATCATCTGGTAGCAGGCTCTGCATCTCGGGTATGCGGGACTTGAGATTCTTTACTACATCCCATGTGGAGGCGTCTGCCGTTTTCACCACAGGTATATAGATGGACCGGCGTCCATTGATCAGTGCGTAGCTCACGGTGATATCTGCACCATCAGAGACTCTCGCCAGGTCACTCACAAAGACGGTCTTATCCCCTTTGATCTTTACAGGGACCTCTGCAAATTCCTGGACCTTTTCCTCCAGTGAGTTGAGTGTGGTCATGTACATGGTATTGCCTTCGCGGAGATTTCCGGAGGGTGCCATGACGTTTGCTTTTGATATAGCCTGTACCACCTCCTCCGGAGATACGTCATAGGCGCGGATCTTCTCCGGGTCTATATTGACCAGTACGGAGCGTGCATTGCCACCCATAGCAGGTGGAGCAGAGAGTCCCTGTACAGAGGCAAACATAGGCCGCACACGCGTAGATGCCAGGTCATATATCTGATTGAGGGATTGGGTACTGCTGGAGAAAACTAACTCACCCACCGGCAGAGACGAGGCATCAAACCTCACTACCAGCGGAGGCAGCGCGCCGGGTGGGAAAAACTTCAGCGCACGGTTGACATAGGTGGCCACCTGAGAGGAGGCTTCAGCCATGTTTGTGTTTTCATAGAAGCTCAATTTGATAAAGGTAAGCCCTTGTGTATTGCGGCTCTCTATGCTCTTGATGCCATTCACATATAGGAACTGGTCCTGCAGGCCTGTAGAGAAAAACCCCTCCATCTGCTTAGGTGACATACCACCGTAAGGCTCTACGATATAGATCGTAGGCATATTGAGCGCCGGAAAAATATCGATAGGTATCTTCATCAGGCTCATGACAGCAAAGATCATCAGGCTGGCAAAAATGACTACCAGTGTGATAGGTCTTCGCAGAGCTGCTGCGACTAAATTCATTGCTTATAATTTTAAGGTTTGCACCAGGTTTGAAAAAGTGTGTGTGACCAGCGCGTAGCTCAGCACACTGCGCATATAGCCCGTCTTTGAATCCAGGTAGTCCTTGCGCGCCTGTATATAGTAGCTGAGGGCCAGGTTGAGGTCTATCACGCTGGAGAGTCCATTGCGATAGAGGTTTGCCTGCTGGCTGTATGCTATATCTGCTGCGTGCATCTGGCGCCCATTCTCGCTGAGGCGGCGCAGCTGGTAGTCGCTCTCTATGCGTGCCCTTTGCAGTTCGCTATTCAGGTCGAGGCGCTCCTGATCGAGGCGATGCTGAGCTGCTTCTGCTTCGCGCTTGTAGATAGCAGCATTGATATGCTTCCGCGCGATATTCATCAGGTCGTAGGATAGCGTGAGCCCTACGAAGTAATTCATGCGCTGCGGTATATAGCCTTCGCCGAGGTTATTGTAGACATCGGCACTATTCAGACTGGATGCACGGGTCCATACATCTGCATCAAACATCAGCTTGGGATAGTAGCTCTTGCGCTCCAGGTTGAGACGCGAGCTGCTCAGGTCATGCAGGGCGGTGTAGTATAGCAGATCGGGATGGTGTAGTGTATCTACGGGAGCGGCGAGTACATAGGATGGTCCGGATGTCATCAGCCGCTCTCCGGCAGTCGTATCTGGCTGGAGCTGCGCAGCAGATATGCCTGTGAGCGTAGCCAACTGCACACGTAGCTGGTCGAGGTTTTTCTGCGCTTCATATAGCGCTACTCTGGACTTCGATATTTCTGCCGAAGCTATGGCACTGTCTACACCCGGGCGGATACCATTTACCACGAGTGAGTTGATAGAGGTGAGAAGTGACTGCAGCCGGTCTACATTGTCCTGGTCTATGCGCTGTAGCTCATATTGCCGCATCAG
Organism: uncultured Chitinophagaceae bacterium; assembly: GCA_964571705.1. GTDB lineage: Bacteria > Bacteroidota > Bacteroidia > Chitinophagales > LD1 > UBA1941. The sequence goes on along the minus strand of CAZNDJ010000015.1, from coordinate 38,599 downwards.
TTCTACATAGTAGGCTGCGGCGATACCTTGCAGGTCATAAGTACCTCTTGCCAGCACATTATTCTGAACGTTGAGATCGGATTTAGCCAGGTCGGTCTTAGCCTTATACCCGCCAAAATTGGTCACCTCCCAGTCTATGCCGGCCAGAGCTGTATTTCCGGATTGCGGATCAAAATTATTATAAGTGCGCCTGCCACCTGATACAGAGGGGATGACGCCCATGGCCAGGTAGCCTCCCTGCACATTATTGGCAGAGCCTATGGTGGCCTGATATAGCGTATTGATATTAGGCAGTCGCTCGTATCTGGCAGAGGTCACTTCGGCCTGCCGCGATTGTACGAGGCTGGTGTAATACTTCACCATATCATTATTAGAAGACATGCCATCTATGAGCGCCTGTAGTGAGATGCCCTGCCCGTGCAGATGTGACATGGGGCACAGCACTGCAGTACATAGTATGGTCAGGGCGATCGCCCTTGAGATACCTTTCATTGGATAAATTATTTGAGGAATAATAAGGTACAGGCCATCACGCTCAGTGGTGACAGCCATCAGAATCTAATGTCCTGAGATCTAAATGCGGAAGACCCTGTCCTGCAGGTAGAGCCTGTAGGAAGATGGAGACAGCGAAACCTCATCGCTGCAATAGACCACCGGGGCCGGCGACTCCGTGACGAAAAGTACGATACGCGACAACAATCTCGGCACAGCAGCTATAGGTACAGATACATGCTGCTTAGCACCTTCATGCTTCTCCAGCATCCGGAAGAATGCCAGCCCGGAATGACGATGGTGGTGAGGATGGTGTACCAACGTAGGAGCCTGCGCCTCGACAAAAGGTTGCACTGTAGTAGATGAAGCCAAAAAATTATCTAACAAACAGAAATGCAAGGCATAAAGACCCAAGAGCAGGATCGCACCATAGATAAATTTCTGATGTAAGCGTGACTTCATTCGTATAGCCATGCAAAACTATGCATTAGCCATCATGAATCATACAGCTTCCCCCTTTTTAAGATATTTATAACAAGTGTGCTATTAGTGCACGTCGCCCATCAGCTTCTTGATCACCGGTGAAAAAGCGAGCAATATCACGCCACCGGCCACAGACACGATACCGATCCACATACAGCCATTCATATAGACTGGCAGAGATTCCAGCGCTGTAGCCATGGCCCCATTGGCGCCATGAGGTACGTCCATATGCGAGCCTATGAGGCCTGCGAGATGCTGCCCGAATGCGGTAGCCAGAAACCACATACCCATCATAAATCCCACCATCTGAGTGGGTGAAAGCTTAGTGATCATAGATAGTCCTATGGGAGATAGGAATAGCTCACCGGTGGTAATGATCAGGTAGGCTAAAAGGAAGTAGGCGATCGGCATAAAACCTGTCGCCTGTCCTACCTGCCCACCGAGATAGAATGTGAAGTAACCTGCGCCGACGAAAAGAAAGGCCAGGCCAAATTTAACAGGTGTATTGGGCTCAATGTTTCTCCTGGTCAGGAAGGTCCACATAGCTGCAAAGAGCGGCGTGAGGAAAATGATGTAGAAAGGATTAGTAGCATTATTGACACTAGCTGATGGCAGCTCATGACCGAATACATGCATGTCTACATTCCGCTCGGCCATCAGATTGAGTGAGCCCCCGCTCTGCTCGTAGAAGCCCCAGAAAATGATAGTGCTGACAGTGAGTATACAGGCTGCCCACAGCTTGCGGCGCATATCCTGGTCAAACTTAAAGCTCTCATAAACTACATAAACCAGCGCAGCGATACCGAGAGGATATAGTAATACAGACATGATACCATGGTATTTCACTAATCCGAGCATGAGAGGCACGAGCAGGAAAGCTCCTATATAAAGGAGCCACTCCAGGGATATGACACCGCCCACTTTAGATGCCAGTCTGACAGGGTCAGGTGAGTGGCCTTTATCACCAAGTATCCGGCGGAATAGCAGGAAGTTGATCACGCCTACTATCATAAAAAAGCCAGCCACACCAAATCCCAGGTGCCAGCATTCCTTGTGCCAGGTCTCTCCCTCCAGTGAGCCGAAAGTTGTAGCAATCTTATATGCGAGCGGCGCTATGAAGCTCCCCTGATCCGTCAGGTGGTGTAGTAGCAGTCCCCCCTTCTGGCCCAAAAACCCACAAATAGTGCTTCCGAGAAAAGCTCCGATATTGACACCCATATAGAAGATGGAATACCCTGCATCTTTGCGCGGATCATCCTTCTCATAATATTGAGAGAGGAAGCTGGAGATGTTTGGTTTGAAAAATCCATTGCCGGAGATCAGGAAGCCTAGACCCAGGAAAAATGTGGTACTGGATGGGATAGCCAGTACGAGATGACCGATAGCCATCATAAGGCCACCGAGCACGATAGACTTGCGAAATCCGAGTATCCTGTCTGCCAGCCAGCCGCCTAGCAGTGGCATCGTGTACACCAGCGCGTTGTATGCGCCGTATTGCAGGTTGGCATCCTTGTCAGGGAAGAGAAGTATATGGGTCATATATAGGATAAGCAGTGCCCTCATACCATAAAAAGAGAAGCGCTCCCACATCTCGGTAAAAAACAGCAACCAGAGTTGCTTGGGTTGCTCTTTACGGTTGATCACAAATGCAACACCGATCATGACAGCACTAAAAATGCTGCCGATCACGATGAGCATTATATCCAGCCACATATCCTGATTCATGCTTTGAAATTTTGCCTAAAGTAAACATAAAACCATAATCTCCATGCAGCGTGTTGCATCAATGAGAATAATCTCTATATTCAATTTTCAAATTTTTAAACCTTTAAATTCTAAACTCATGAAAAACGTCCTCGCGACAGCGATCGTAGCGCTGCTTCTTGTATTTGCATCTTCCTGCTCACACAGTAATCCAACACCTGCTAATGGGTACACCTTCAAGGGTACATCCTATACCCCGACAGTGATAGTGAAATCCAGCTCTTCGCTGCAGGCCAGCGACTATTCCAATAGCAGCGTTATCCTTGTTTTCACCACCTATCCTACTACCAGTGGCACCTACAAAGTCGCTACCGGCCAGTCCCCATCTGCTGCTAATGAGATAGGTGTAAATTTTGCAAATCTGAATACGTCTACCACTTATCATGGCGCTCCATCAGGTACAGTCAATGCCACCGTCACCGTAGCCTCTAGTGGCAAGATATCTGTGTCCATCCCTTCCGTGAATCTTGTGAGCAATTTTAGCTCCAGTGACAATGGCGCATTTACCGCCAACCTCACAGAACAATAAAAAGACCGTTACAAAAAAGAAGGGCATCACTCGTAGTGATGCCCTTCTTTTTTGTAACGGGTCAGGTCTGATTACTTGAATTTCTCTTACTTTCACCGGCCTAAACAATCACACACCCATGCTACAGCTCGACCATGGAGCATATAATATAGGAGGCGTAGATGCCCTCTATCTTTGCGAAAAATACGACACACCTCTCTATGTCTATGACACGGCCATGATGGAGGCTAAGTACAAAAAGCTAAAGGGTAGTTTTAAGGGGTTTGAACCTAAAGTCAAGTTTGCCTGCAAGGCCCTGAATAATATCAATATACTCCGCTTCTTCCGCAGCCTGGGTGCGGGTCTGGATTGTGTATCAATACAGGAGGTTTGGGTCGGTCTGAAGGCTGGGTTTGCACCGCATGAGATCATGTACACGCCCAACTGTGTGTCAATGGAAGAAATCGATCTGGCTGTCAAAGAAGGCGTCCAGATCAATATCGATAATACTTCTATTCTCGAGCAGTTTGGTACTAAGTACGGATCATCAGTACCTGTATGCATCCGTATCAATCCGCATCTGATGGCTGGTGGCAATATCAATATCTCCACCGGACATATTGACTCTAAGTTTGGTATCTCTATCTATCAGATGCGCCATGTAGAGCGCATAGTAAAGAGCACTGGCCTACGGGTCAATGGCCTCCACATGCATACTGGCAGTGATATCCTCGATGTAGATGTATTCCTGCGCGGCGCTGAGATACTTTTTGAGCAGACAGTATTCTTTCCAGACCTGGAGTTTGTAGACTTTGGCAGTGGCTTCAAGGTACCGTACAAGCCGGATGACTACTATACCGATGTGGCAGAGCTGGGAGATAAACTCTCCGATCGCTTCATTGAATTTGAAAAAACATATGGCCGTAAAATAGATCTCTGGTTTGAACCAGGAAAGTTTCTGGTAAGCGAGGCTGGTACATTTCTGGTCAAAGTGAATGTGCTGAAGCAGACTACAGCTACGGTCTTCGTAGGTGTGGACTCTGGTCTCAATCACCTGATCCGTCCTATGCTTTACAATTCATATCATCATATCCTGAATATCAGCAATCCAGAGGGTAAGCAGCGCATTTATACTGTAGTAGGCTATATCTGCGAGACAGACACCTTCGGTTGGGATCGGAAAATTGCGGAGGTAAAAGAAGGAGACATCATCGCATTTCGCAATGCGGGTGCATACGGTTTTACTATGTCCAGTAATTATAACTCCCGCTATCGCCCTGCTGAGGTGATGATCAAAGATGGCAAGGACTACCTGATCCGCCAGCGAGAGACGATAGATGATATCCTTCGTAATCAGCTGGAAGTCATTCTGTAATATTTACTGTTGATTATTTTTAACAGGAAAACGCCAATTTTTCAGATATTCTTACCAGACCTCAATGGTGAATCACCAAAGATTTTATATTTGCTTTATAATCATTAACCAACCAAAAAGACAAACAAATGAAAAATGTACTTCTGGCCGTTGTGGCCCTGTTCGTAGCGTTTGGAGTTAGCGATCAGGTGCCAGTTCCGGATTTCAAAAACCAGCCAGCTCTCCTGAAAGATGGCAAGCTCGTAAAACTCGAAAAGCAAAGCTCCGAGATCAAGGCTAAAGTAAACGGTATGGGTTACGGTGGTACCTCTCAGATGCTGACTATAGATGGTGGCAGCTCTCCGGTGACTGCAGGTAGCAAGCCTGAGTTTGTAGTAAAGGTAGATGCTGACGCAGATCCAGAGACTGTATTCTATATGGCAAAATGCCTCGAGCACAAGAAGGTGCGCGAAGTAGAAGTAGGCAAGACCAGCGCATTTGCAGGTTACGGTGCTACAGGCAAGTCTGTTAAGCGTTTCCACATCAAGCTCAACTTTGAGAAAGTGTCTGACGGCGTTTACAAGATCACTTGCGATGAGACACTGGAGCCAGGTGAGTATGCATTCGTACCAAACGCTGGTGGTGCTGCAGGCTCTATGAGCGCAGTTTACTGCTTCGCTGTAAAATAAATCACTCAGTCAGTATTCTGACAAAGTAAAAGCCCCATCAAATGATGGGGCTTTCCTTTTTACAATATTCCCTTTCTGATCATGGGGCGGCCATGCGCTCCTGAGCACGCCGCATCTGTTTCATACCCCTGGGCAGTAGTACCGCACCTGGTATCACCATAGCTATACCAGCAGCAGTGAATGCTGCACCAAAGTACACCTCATAAAAGCGCCCTACGCTAGATATGCCTGTATTAGAAAAAAGCCTGTTTTTTCTCAGGCCTATCACGCCATCTGTGAGCAGAGCCACACCACCTGTCAGGCCTATGGCACCGCCTACCAGCAGGCCTATGCCGGTATTGCGATTATGGCGGCCATTCATATAGGCACGACTACGCTTCACTCTGCCATCTGAGCCTACAGACCACTCGCTGTAGTGGTAGGTCTCCGGCGCGATCCTATACTGTGACTGTGTAGCCATAGCATAGTTTGTATTCAGCGCATTATAAAAAGGACGAGGGCTGGTATTATTCTGAGCCATTAGACTAGTGCTAAAGCCGATACCTGCCAGGAGGACAAAGACTGAAGTTTTCATGAGATTAATTTAAGGTTAGTTATAAATTTTACTTTTCCAGGAAGTCCGCAAACCACAGACCCGAATCCTTCACGATCCGTTTTTGGTCTGCCACATCATTGTACACTATGCCAAAGCGAGGTCGGTAGCCTGAGTCCCATTCAAAGTTGTCTATGAATGACCAGACGAAATAGCCATTTACATTCATGCCGTCCTTCTTGGCGCGGAGGACTTGCTTCAGGTATTCCTGTATGTACTCCTTGCGCTGCGGGTCATGCACGGCACCGTTCTCCACCTTATCCGGGAAGGCAGTACCATTCTCTGTGACGATGATATTCTTGATGCCCTTGTACTGTGAAAACTGCTTCAGGATATCATAGATACCCTCCGGATAAACCTCCCAGCCCATCGCAGTGACAGGGTGGCCGAGTTTCTTTGGCGACTCATTGATAGCATGCACCATCGGTATCAGCGGAAAATGCTTCACGATGACACGGAAGTAATTTTGCAGGCCGATGAAATCAAAATCAAATGGCATCAGCGCCTCATCTCCCGGTAGGATGAACTTGTAGATATGCTTCAGCGCCGGCAGGTCGCGGTATGGATAGCCGAGGCCGAGCGTAGGCTCTATGAAGAGGCGATTGAAGAGTGCATCACACCTGCGGCGCGTCTCTTCATTCTTTGAGAGGTTTTTGAAAGCCTCCACATGGCTCACCGAGAAGGTGGTGCCGATCTTAGCCGTAGACGGCAGTAGCCTCCTGAGCGTCCTCCCGCCTACTCCATGACACATAGTAGCATGGTGCGCAGCCGCAAAGAAATTGTGATAGCCAAATTTGCCCGGTGCATTGCTGCCTACCAGGTATCCTAGGGCAGTAAATGCCATCGGCTCATTGAAGACCATCCAGTTCTTGACACGGTCGCCAAACTTCATCGCACACACGCCCACGTACTCTTCAAACCAGTTTAGGATATCGCGATTAGTCCAGCCGCCTTTTTTCTCCAGTGCCTGTGGGAGGTCCCAGTGATAGAGGGTCAGCCATGGGTCTATACCGTTTTTCAGACTTGTATCTATCACACGATTGTAAAAGTCCACGCCCTTCTGATTGACCTGGCCCGTTCCCTGCGGCAATATGCGCGACCAGCCCACGGAGAAGCGGAATGAAGGGATATTGAGCTGCTTCATCAGCGCGATGTCGCTTTCATATTTGTGATAGAAGTCTGCTGCTACATCTGCCGTCTCGTGGCGGGCTATTTTGCCATGCTTGTGAGAGAAGTGGTCCCAGGTGGATTCACCCTTGCCATCTTCCTTCCAGGCACCTTCTATCTGATAGGCTGCTGTGGCGGTACCCCAGATAAAGTCTTTGCCGAAATCGCTGGCTTTGATCTCACCATTTGGTGTGAGCATCTCTGCCATCAGTCCCTTAGGCAGCATAGCGCCTGCACCAAGTATTGCGGCCATGCGCAACCATTCCTCTCTTGTCATGTTTAGTATTTTGGGTTGATTCAAATTTAAACGATTTGGGCAAGGTACCAAGGCCGGTAGTGCTCGAATCAGTATAATCGTATAATTTCACTGTAGCAATGAATATAGTCATCATATCAGGGAGTATCAGAAAAGGCCGCCGGAGCCACGATGTAGCAGTAGCGCTGGCATCCCGGTTTCACACAGGCGGTCACACGGAGGCTGCTATCATAGACCTGGCGGAGTACAACCTGCCCGTACTGGAGGAGCAATACAGCCCCGCCGATAATACCGTACCCGGCCTGGCAGACATACAGCAAAAGCTGGATCACGCCGATGCCATCATATTCCTCTCGCCTGAGTACCACGGCTCCTACTCCGGTGCCTTGAAAAATGCAGTGGATTACTTCTCAGAAGAATTTAAACGCAAGCCGATAGGCGTGGTATCTGTCGGTGCAGGGCGTATGGGCGGCATCAATGCTTCTACAGAGATGCAGTTACTTATCCTTTCATTAGGCGCTTTCCCGATGCCGTACAAACTGCTGGTATCAAATGTGCATCACGCCTTTGGCGAAAGCGGGGAGGTGAAGGACGAGTTTCTGTCGCGGAGCATGGACCGGTTTGTCGCCGAGTTCGTCTGGCTGGCAGAGGCTATCAGAGAAAAAAAATCAAAATCATAGATCATGTCAGAGATCACAGCATCCATCACCCGGGATCACTACCGTGTGAGCATACAGGCCCGCGACCATAGCCTCATAGCAGACGAGCCTAAAGAAAACGAAGGCACAGACCTGGGCCCAAATCCGCACGAACTGCTCGCTGCTGCTCTAGGGGCCTGTACATGCGCTACTGTGCGTATGTATGCCGACCGCAAGGGCATGGCACTGGATGGCCTCCAGGCCCATATCACCCTGGTATGGGACAAGGAGAAAAACACGACGGAGATCAAACGGGATATCACCCTGACCGGCAGCCTGGGCGCCGAGGACCGGGCTAAACTACTGGAGATAGCCAATAAATGCCCGATACACAAAGCGCTGACCAATCCAATCCATATAGAAACTAACCTGACCAACTAAAACCCTACCCATATGGAAGTCACTAAGAAATATACCAACGGTGAAGTAACCGTGATATGGAAGCCGGATATCTGTATCCACTCCAAGCGCTGCTGGACGGAGCTGCGCGAGGTCTTTGACCCATTCGTAAAGCCATTGATCAAGCCTGAAGGTGCGACCACGGAGCGCATCGTAGCGCAGGTGAAGCGCTGCCCGAGTGGTGCGCTCAGCTACTATATGAATAGCGATGCCGGACCTGAGCGTGTAGATGTAGATGCCGAGACGATAGTAGAAGCATCAAAGGATGGCCCGCTACTAGTTTATGGTAATGTGACGGTAAAGAACTCTAAAGGCGAGCTGATGAAGAAGAACAATGTCACTGCCTTCTGCCGTTGTGGTGCTTCGAGCAATAAGCCTTTCTGCGATGGTACGCACAGGAAGATAGATTTCAAGGCGGACTAGTAGATCACCTATCCGGTAGTCCGCTGTTTCTCTGCCACGATATACCGTGGGCCGGGATACTGCGCCCTGCCGATATAGGATCAGGTTTAGGCTTTTTACTCGTATTGAGGTACATCGTGATCCACTGGTATTGATTGAGGGTTTTGGCATATTCCCATACGGCGCCATGCTTTTTGATCACTCGTCCTGCCACCTGCGCCGGTTCCTGATCCACAGCTATCATATCAGCGTCTGTGATGATCTCAAAATCCTCCTTGGAGATAGTGCGCAGATCGCAGCTCACCAGCAGCGGCGCACTCATCATGCACCATAGTGCAAAGTGGGCCTTGTATTCATCCTGCGTTAGTCCTTTAAATACTCCCTTGAAGCTGGTCGCCCTGCCTTTGCCATGGTTGCCCACCAGGAGCATATCGGGGTCATTCCAGTGACCCGGCCCCGCGTACCGCTCCAGGCCGCGCTGCTTCTTGAGTATCCGCATCACACTCATCTGAAATGGATTGCCATGATTCCAGGTGTCAAAGATATCCGGCGTAGTACGCCAGTAGTGGCCACCGGCCTTCTCTGCCCAGAGCCACGGCTTGCGCAGGCCCCACTCGCATACACTGAAGACGATAGAGCGACCGGAGTTTCTGAGTGCAGTGCCCATCCTGGTATAGCGCTCTATAGCTGCATGCCTGCCCCATGGCGCAAAGCAGTAATCATACTTCAGCAGGTCTATGCCCCACTCCGCATATGTCTTTGCATCTATCTCCTCATGCGCATAGCCGCCAAAGCATTTGCCACAAGTTTTATCACCTGCGCAAGAGTAGATACCAAGTTTAAGACCCTTGCTATGTACATAGTCCGCGAGGTATTTCATGCCATGCGGAAACTTCACACTATCTACCTTTGGCCGCCCGTCTGCCTCGCGCTCTGAGGCGTGCCAGAAGTCATCTATATTGATATACTGATAGCCCAGGTCGCGCATACCGTTACTGGCCATAGCATCTGCCATCTCCATTAGTAGCTGCTCACTGATCTCTGAGGTGAAGACATTCCAGCTATTCCAGCCCATAGGTGGAGTGAGGCAGAGCTTGTCTCCTATCACGATGGATACGTCCTCCGTCGTTTTGCCAAATTGGTTGACAGCTACGAGCGTGACCTTATAGGTACCAGCCTTTTTTATATTGCCGCTGATGAAGCCTGTCTTCTCATCTATTGTGAGGCCCATGGGGAGATTGACCGCACTGTACTGTATGGGCCGTGTGCCTGTGACAGGCATGGCAAAAAGGAAGGGCGTATTGGGATAGTTGCCTATCAGCTGGGCACCGTGGAAAGCCGGCGTGCCAAAGAATAACCTTTTGTCATCCTGCGCGGTAGTAAAGAGAGCGAACAGCAGCAGGCAGGCGAGTAATATTTTATGCTTCATATACAGATGGATAGTAGCGAATATAAAGAAGGTATCCCTTTGCCCTGCATGGATTCAATCATAGTAAGGTAGCTGCCGGTCAATGAATTTTAACACCATCTGAAGCAGCTGTAAAGCATAGGTCAAATAGGGCCACCGCACAACGCTCTGTGCACAAAAACACGTCTTGATATTAGGAATCTGAGGAATTCTGGTTTTAATTTTAATAAAACCAACGCTTATGCAATCAACCGTAGTCAATGGGAGATGGAGGAAGCTGGACGGCACGACATTCGGCGCGCCGATCAGCGAGGTGGTGGAGAAGGCGCTCATCCACGAGAGCGACGCAGGCAATAAGATCAAAGTATGTATCGGCACCGACTCTCAGGTCTATGGACTGGAGACGGAGTTTGCCACGGTCATACTCTTGCTGCGCAAAGGGAAAGGTGGGTATATGTTCATCAACACCATGCGCTCCCAGCAGCGCATGACCATCAAGGAGCGTATGCTCCACGAGGTATCCCGCTCTATAGAGATAGCGTATCACCTTTGCCCGCTCTTTGACCAGTACAAGACAGAGCTGGAGGTGCACGCGGATATTAATACCAATCCTCGCTTTGGGTCCAATACGGCTCTGAGTGAGGCGATGGGCTATATCCTCTCTATGGGCTTTACCTTCAAGGCTAAGCCCGATGCAGTAGCCGCCAGCTGCTGTGCCAATAAGGTGGTATGATGTGATCACCGGTCACTTCATGACTGCGATCAGGACCCCAAAGCGGGAGCCATCATCCGTCTGCATCATTTTGGCCGCAGGCAGATAGGTGCGGGAGACGTAGCCATCCAGATAGAGTGCATTGCGGCAGCCATGATCGGCAAAGTATTTCGCAAACTGATAAAAATTCACTTTATCCTGTGACATGGCGAGGAGCACCCTGCCATCAGGCAATATCCCTACACCATTCCTGATATTGAGATTATGTGATGTACTATCAAAGGCGGCATTGATCTTGCCATTCTCGATCAGCATTGGCCCTGACTGAGTAGCGTACCTTACGTCTCTTATCTTATCAAAATGCGATGTACTGCAAACTCCGGCAGTTTTATTCCCGCAGATATAGAAGACGCCATTCGGCTGGATGTAAAAATTCCCCTTGCCCGCGCGTGTATTGAGGGGATGTAGTATTTTTTTGTGCTCTATATACAGGCCCACGGGCGTACGGTCCTCCATATACATGCCGCCATTCATGGCAAAGATGAGTTGCTTATGTTGCCTGTCTGCTATCTGCTTCAGTCCGGTGAAATCACCGATAAGTAGTCCACTGCTGTCTCTCCAATACATGCGCAGGTCCTCCTTTTTAGGGTCAGCGGTATAACTCACTGTGGTGATCTGTGCAAAGCCGGATAGCGAAGCCAGCAAGAAAAGTAAAACAGAGGTGATTTTCATAGAAGACGATTACAGGCTGGCATTGAGCTCACCATGATTGGGCGTCTTAGGCTCAAAGGGTTTGGCGCGCTCGTAGGCGGCGCGTTCCTTCCACTCATGCCAGCGCTCTGGTGCCAGCAGGTTAAAGCCTTTATCTACCAGGAAGTGAGACGCTATATTAAACGCTCCTCTGCCTCGCGTGGCCCAGCTGCTCTGAGAGCGTAGCGCCAACCCGAAGCTGAAATCCAGGTAATGCATATAGTGCCAGTAGCGGGTAGGCATGAAGATCATCTCGCCATGAGAAAGAATGGTCTCATACCCCTGCACATTCTGCAGCGCCGGAAACTTCTCATAGTCTGGTTTCTCAGGTGCTATGAGGCTTTTGACCGTGTACGGGTGGTGGTAGATCTTGGCAGACTCCTCCGGAGGAAAAAGTATGACTCTCTTGTGACCGACAAACTGTGTGAGGAAAACATTGGCACAGTCTATATCATAGTGCATGGTCACCTCCGACCCTTCACCGCCAAAGAACATGAAAGGGAAACGCTTCAGAAAGCCGCGCATCACAGTCGGAAACTGAAAATCATCTCTGAGCTCTGGAGCTGATTTGAATATATCAAACAGGAAAAGGCGCAGGTCCGTATGACCTTTTTCGGTCTCAGCCAGAAAATCCCGGAACTTCATCTCCTTGTCTGAAGACATGTAGCCGGGGCCCGGCTTGGAATAGTTGCTGCTGAATACAGGAACGGTCAGGTCACCATACTGGCTCTTAAAAAAGTCCAGCGTCCACTTATTCAGTGCCGGCCAGTCCTTTGTGATATCTGTAAATACCACTGGCTTCTGAGGGCGCAGGTACTCGTTTACAAACTCCTTTTTAGTGAGTCCGCTGCGCCTGTCTACTTGTTTCAGAACCATCATGCTACGCAAAGGTAAAGTATAAATTAACAATCCGCCAATGGACTGATAACATTCATAAGGCCCCCTGTCTGGCTCCGGCAAAACAAACTCTATATGAATGAATCAAAACATATATATAGCATTACTAACCTAAACTTTGACAAACCCGTGACTTGCATCAGCATTTTATTCCTTTAAATTTGCCGACCCATCAAAATACGTTAACAAGAACAGCGTAAACAGGAGCTTATTGTTGGGTTTAATTATTATTACATCTGATGTTTGCCATATTTCAGAAGGAATTGCGCCAGTTTTTTAGCTCGCTGATAGGCTATATAGCCATCTGCGTCTTCCTTATGCTGGTGGGTTTCATGGTCTGGTTCTCTCCCGAGGCCAATATCCTGGATGCAGGCTATGCTACGCTGGACTACTTTTTTTATATAGCGCCATTTATCCTTATGATGCTGATCCCAGCCATCACCATGCGTTCTTTCTCTGAGGAGATGCAGTCTGGCACTATAGAGTTGCTCGCTACCCGGCCGCTCACTGATACAGCCATCATCATGGGCAAATTTCTGGCAGCGCTCGCACTTGTGCTCTGCGCCATTGCACCTACTTTGATCTATTTCTACTCGGTCAGTCATCTGGCATATCCTGTGGGTAATGTAGATACGGGGGGTATCTGGGGGTCTTATTTCGGCCTGATATTCCTCAGCGCTGTGTTTGTGTCCATCAGCCTTTTCGCCTCCTCTATCACACGGAGCCAGATCGTGGCCTTCATAATGGGAGCATTTATCTGTTTTATATTCTTTTATGCCATAGAGGGTCTGGCCCGTTTGGGTGTGTTCTATGGCAAGTCTGATTATCTCGTAGAGCAGTTTGGGCTATACGCACACTATGAATCCATGGGGAGGGGTATATTGGATACCCGGGATGTGGTTTACTTCCTATCTGTGATCGTGCTCTTCACATTTTTCACCCGTACATCACTAGCTAGCAGGAAATGGTAAAGGGGCTGAAAAGAAATATGGGCAATCGCCGCGATGCGATATTCATCCTGCTGGTCATGATGGGTATCGTAGTCCTGGTCAATGTACTGAGCCAATACGTATACACACGCTTTGACCTGACATCAGAGAAGAAATTCTCTGTCATGCCCTCTACCCGCCGGCTGGTAAAGGAGCTGCACGATGTTGTGACCTTTAAGGTGTACCTGGAGGGCGACATGTCTGCCAAATATAAAAGGCTACGCCAGTCTACCCGCGACCTGCTGATGGATCTCAGGGCCTACGGTGGCAAGAACATAGAGTTCGAATTTATAGATCCGGTCAAAGGCAAAAGTGACGCCGAGCGCAAAGCCCTGATAGAAGAACTGTACAATAAAGGCCTCGCACCCGCTACTGACCAGACCTCCGGTGCCAATAAACTAAACAATACCCTGGTCTTCCCTTGTGCTATAGCCTACTACATGGGCCGTGAATATCCTATACAGCTAGTAGAGGCGCAGGCCAAGACAGATGTAGAAACTATGCTCAGCCGCTCTGCTGTCACACTGGAGTACAAGTTTGCTACTGCTATACAAAAGCTAACGCAGTACCGTCAGCCAAAGATCGCCTTCAGCACCGGGCATGGTGAGCTGGACAATAATGGGCTGGCCGATATACAGCAGCAGCTCATGAACCTGAAGTATGCAGTGGCGCGTTTCGATATTACGCAGCGCTACAAAATAGATGAGGACTTTGACGCCCTGATCATAGCCAAGCCTGTAATTCCTTTTGATGAAAAGGATAAATACAAAATAGACCAGTACATCATGCATGGCGGCAAAGTGATGTGGCTGATAGACGCGACTACCGCAGACTTTGATAGCCTGAAGACAAATCTCGTGGGCCAGTTTGTGATAGACCGCAACCTGAACCTCGACGATCAGCTTTTCAAATATGGTGCGCGTATCAATACTGACTTGGTACAGGACATCAATCACTGCAACCCGATACCTCTCCGCGTAGGTAGCATGGGCGGCGGGCCGCAGGTAGAGCTTTTCCCATGGTACTTTTTCCCGCAGCTGATATCTGATAGTGTCAATCAGCCCATCGTGCGCAACCTGGACCCTATAGCGGCCCAGTTTGTGAGTACGATAGATACGATCCGCAATCCGGGTGTAAAAAAGACTGTACTGCTACACACCAGTGAAAACTGCAAGGCCGTAATGACACCTACCCGGGTGCACTTTGGCATACTACAGCAGGCTCCTAACCCTCAATACTATAACCAGCCACGCCTGCCTGTAGCAGTACTGCTGGAGGGCCGCTTTCAGTCGCTCTATACCAATCGCCTGAGCCCTGAGTTTCTGGCGCTGGGAGACAGCGTAGGCAGCCTGAAGTTTCTGGATCATAGCGATACGACAGGCAAAATGATCGTAATAGGCGATGGTGACATCATACGCAACGAGATGGCACCTCAAAACAAATTTGCCTATCCACTCGGCTACTACTCAGTCACACAGCAGACCTTTGCCAATAAAGACTTTATCCTGAACTGTATCCAGTACCTGACCGACAACTCGGGACTACTAGAAACACGTAATAAAGAGGTGAAACTGCGCCTGCTGAATGTACCGCGCGTCCGCGATGAGAAGGTGCAGTGGCAGCTGATCAATATCCTGCTGCCGATAGCGGTAGTGATCGTGCTCGGCATAGGTTTTAATTACTATCGTCGCAAGAAATATACTACCTGATGAAAAAGCTTCTGCCATACATCGCCCTGCTGGCCTTGCTGGCCGGAGGAGTGGCCTTCTTCCTATATCGCTACTCCCCATCTACCATGGCTCAGAAGGAAAGCGAATTTGCCGTTAGAAATGTAGATGAGATCACAAAGATCGTCCTGACAGATGTCAAGTCACAAAAGATCACGCTGACGAAGGAGGGCAAACGCTGGCTGGTCAATGATAAGTACGACATCAATGAAGAATCACAAGCACTTCTCTTTACTGCCATTCAGAAAATGGAAACCCAGTACCCTGTGCCGGAAAAGGCCCAGCCAGTCGTACTGAATGACATGGCTCGTAAGCGTTTCCGCTGCGAGATCTATACAGGCACGGATAAACCTTCCAAGGTTTACTATGTAGGTGGCCCTACAGCAGATGGCACCGGCACCTACGTCATCATGGAGGTAGATGGCCACCCTGCCAGCCGGCCATATGTAGTGCATATCACAGGCATAGATGCCTACCTGACCAGCCGCTTCTATGCCAATGAAGAATACTGGCGCACCCGCTGGGTCTATCGTGACAATGATGCGAGCATCCGGAGCGTCTCTGTGACCTACAATCGGGAAAAGCAAAAATCCTTTGCCATATCCCGCGCGGGCGATCGCGATAGCTTTGTGATAGTCAATAGCGACGGTCAGGCAGATGCGCAGCCTAAACAGCGTTTTATCCATCAGTACCTGGAATTTTTTAATGGGCTATCGCTGGAGGCTTTTGAAACTACCAACCCGATCAAAGATACGATCCTCGGTATGGAGCCCTTCTGTACCATCAGGATGAAACGGGTAGACAATACAGAAACGAACGTTGAGATATTCTACATGCCGATCAATGCGCATAGCCGGCAGCAGTTTGATGACAAGGGCCGTGCGCTGCTATATGATGTGGAGCACTACTACATCGCTATGGATGGCCGCCGGGACTTTGGCCTGATACAGTACTATGTCTGGGGCAAGGCACTCAGGACCTACCAGGATTTTTACATACGGCCTGGGGTCAAGCAGCCTACGGTAGAGACCCACTAGACCATATCGGAAAGGTCCGAAATCACAGGATTATTGCAAAAAGGACAGTCTAACAGCACTGTTTTGAACATTATAGCGGACAAACAGTGATATTTGTCCGCTTTATCTATATTTGTCACTTAACCCATAAAAGTTAACTCAGATGAAATTTATAGTTTCTACGACGTCTCTCCTCAAAAGCCTCCAGATGATCAGCGGTGTGATCAACACCAACTCTGTGCTGCCGATACTGGAAGATTTCCTTTTTGAGATCAAGGATGGCAAGCTGACCGGCTTTGCTACCGATCTGGAGACCTCGATGAGTACTGAGATACGTGTAGAGTCTAAGGAGTCCGGCCGTATCGCTATACCGGCACGTATCCTGATAGATACGCTGAAGACGCTCCCTGAGCAGCCGCTTACATTCAAGGTAGATACTAAGACATTTGGTGTAGAGATCACCTCTGAGACTGGTAAATATAAGCTGAGCGGTGAAAACCCGGATGACTTCCCTAAAATCCCGCAGCCGGAGGCCGTGACCGAGATCAATATCCCGGCTAACCTCTTGTCTAACTCTATCTCCCGTACGCTCTTTGCCGTATCAAACGATGACCTGCGCCCGGCCATGACAGGTGTGATGATGAAGGTAGACAATGAAGGTACCACCTTTGTCTCTACAGATGCGCACAAGCTGGTACGTCTCGGCCGCTCTGATATCAAGACCAATAAGGCATCACAATTCATCCTGCCTAAGAAGGCCCTGAGCCTGCTTAAGAGCGGCCTGCCATCATCTGAGACAGCAGTGAATGTATCTTACAATAAGTCTAACGCATTCTTCTCTTTTGAGAATACACGCCTGATCTGCCGCCTCATAGACGCGACATATCCTGACTACAACGCGGTGATCCCTCAGAATAATCCAAACAAGCTCACCGTAAGCCGCCTGGAGTTTCAGAATGCTCTGCGCCGTATCTCTATCTACTCAAACAAGACCACCTATCAGGTGATCCTCTCTATAGCAGGCAGCGAGCTGAAGATCTCTGCTCAGGATCTCGACTTCTCAAACGAAGCAAACGAGCGCCTGATCTGCAACTATGAGGGCAATGATATGGACATCGCGTTCAACGCCCGCTTTCTCATAGAGATGCTCGGTGTGCTGGACTCAAATGAGATCGAGATAGAGCTCTCTACCCCTACCCGTGCCGGTGTACTCCGCCCGGTAGACAAGGCTGACAGCGAGGACCTCCTCATGCTGGTGATGCCGGTGATGATCAATGCGTAAGTAACAACTATATGATACTCAAAAGGACAGGCTATCGGCCTGTCCTTTTTTATTTTGGCCAAAGCCCATCTATTTTCCAATAAACTAACTAAATTAGCATTGCTATATTGATTAGCCATGCTATTAAACCAGCCAGATAAAACGATTGTTCACTTTGACCTGGACACCTTCTTCGTCTCGGTAGAGCGCAGGATCAACTCTGCCCTCATGGGCAAGCCGCTGCTAATAGGCGGCACCTCTGAGCGTGGCGTGGTGGGCTCCTGCAGCTACGAGGCGAGAGCCTTCGGCGTGCAGAATGGGATGGCTATGAAAGAAGCGCGCCGCCTTTGCCCGGAGGCCATCATAGTACGGGGTGACGCCAGCAAATATAGCAAGGCCTCCGGCGAGGTCACCCAGATCATCAAGGAGAGTGTACCACTGATGGAGAAAGCCTCGGTAGATGAGTTCTATCTGGATATGACAGGTATGGATCAGATATTCGGGGTCAAAAAGTACACTCAGGAGCTACGCCAGCGCATCATCCATGAGACACGGCTGCCCATCTCTATGGGCATATCGGGAAACAAAAGTGTGTCTAAGATCGCTACCAGTGAGTCTAAGCCGAGTGGTGAGTTGACTATAGATCCGGGGACAGAGAAAACCTTCCTCGCGCCGCTCTCTGTGCGCAAGCTGCCCCTCGTGGGCAATGAGACCTATCAGGTGCTCCAAGAACTAGGCATACGTACCATACACACCCTCCAGCAGATGCCAGTGCAAGCTATGGAGAAGGTCCTCGGCAAAAACGGTGAGACCATCTGGCTCCGTGCGCAGGGCATAGACAATACACCACTCAAGCCATACTACGAGCGCGAGTCGCTTTCTCTGGAGCGCACCTTTGGCCAGGATACGATGGATCTGGTAAGGCTGCACAATACCCTGACGGCTATGACAGAGGGCCTCGCCTATCAGCTCCGCGCCGGCAATAAACTCACAGCCTGCGTCACTGTGAAGGTGCGCTATGCAGACATGCAGGTATATAGCAAGCAGGCACGTATCCCCTATACTAATTGTGATCATACCCTACTGAGGATAGTCAAAGAGATATTTGCCAAGCTATATACCCGCAGGCAGCTGATACGTCTGGTCGGAGTGAGCTGCAGCCACCTGGTAGGCGGCGGCCACCAGATGAATCTGCTGGAGGACTCTGTAGAGCTGATACAACTCTACCAGCAGATGGACAAGCTCCGCAAAAAATATCACGACAGCCGTGTGGTGAAGCGTGCCTGCACCATGGACCAGCGAAACCTCGATGTCTGGGACCCATGGAATGGCGAACCACCCGTACCCGGCGGGCATCGCACCGCATAAAAATCAGCTATCATGTTTCTCAACTGTCATAGTTATTTCAGCTTCGGGTATGGGGTGATGCCTGTAAAGAAATTGATATCCCATGCTATACAAATGGGTGTGAAAACGATGGCGCTGACGGATATCAATAATACAGCGGGCTGCCTCGACTTTCTGAGAAGATGCAAAAAGACAGGGATGATACGTCCCGTGATAGGGATCGATTTTCGTAATGGTGATGAGCAGCTATTCATCGGTATCGCCAAAAACAATGCTGGATTCAAAGAACTCAATGATTTTCTGACGGAGTATAAGAAGGCTAAAGAAGATTTTCCAGCCGATGCACCCCATTGGGAACATTGCTACGTGATCTATCCATGGCAGCGGCACACTAAACGAGAACTGCTGCCACATGAATACATAGGGTTGCGTGCTGATGATATCACATCATACAGACTTTATGGTCAATATGCGCATGATAAGTTAGTAGCGCTGTTGCCTGTCACTATCCGCCATAAAGCAAGTTTTGACCGGCATAGATTGCTAAGTGCTATACGACATAATACATTGCTGAGTAAGCTGGGAAAGGATCAACATGGCAAAAGATCAGATAGGTTCTATCCACGCAAATGCATATTGAAGCTTTACGAAGAATTTCCTCAGGCGTTGATCAACGCTGAGCACATCCTGCAAACGTCATATGTCGATTTTGAATTCAATAAGGAGAGCAATAATAACAAAGCCTGTTTCACTAAAAGCAGAGAGGAAGATATCCTGCTACTGACTACATTGGCGCGGACAGGACTGGCTATGAGATACGGCGCACATCCCAGATTCAAGGTTAGGCGCAGGTTTATGAAAGAGCTCAAAATCATTATAGATCTCGGATATGCTTCTTATTTCCTTATCAACTGGGACATCGTACAGTACGCGCGGCGCAAGGGTTTTTACTATGTCGGTAGAGGCAGCGGTGCCAATAGCCTGGTGGCTTATAGCCTTTACATCACCGATGTAGACCCCATAGACCTGGATCTTTATTTCGAGCGTTTCATCAATCCGGAGAGGAGGAATCTGCCCGATTTTGATATTGATTTTTCCCATACAGACAGGGATGATATTCGTGATTATATATTTAGAGAATATGATGGCCACGTTGCACTGGTAGGCAGCTATAGCACCTATGAACACAAGTCTTCTATCCGCGAGCTAGGCAAAGTAATGGGCCTGCCTGCCAATGAGATCGAGGCACTACAGTCAGAGTGGGTAGATCACAGCAAAGTGGACCGCATTGGCAGAATGATCTTAAGGCACGCAGAAAAGTTAAGGGAAACACCTCGTCAGCTGAGTGTGCATGCCTGTGGCATCATCATCTCGGAAGCCCCCATTACTACTTATTCTGCACTCGAATATTTTCCTGTAGGCTATCCATCTACGCAATACTCTATGCTGGAAGCAGAGGACGTTGGCCTACATAAGTTTGACATCCTCAGCCAGAGGGGGCTCGGTCATATCAAGGATGCTGTAGAGCTGATCCGTACCAATAAGAATGAAGAGATAGATATACATCGGATACAGGATTTCAAAGTAGACCTGCGCATAAAGGATATGCTGATAAAGGGCGATACCATCGGCTGCTTTTATGTCGAGTCGCCCGCTATGAGGCAGCTGCTACGGAAACTGTACGTGCAAGATTATCATGGCCTCGTGGCCGCCAGCTCCATCATCAGGCCCGGCGTGGCTAACTCTGGTATGATGCGGGAATACATACTCAGATATCGCTATCCGGAGAGGCGGAAACTGGCTAATAAAAGACTGTGGGACATCATGCCTGATACCTATGGTATCATGGTTTATCAGGAGGATGTGATAAAGGTGGCTCACATGTATGCAGGCCTTACGCTGGAGCAGGCAGATGTGATGCGTAGAGGTATGTCTGGGAAGTTTCGCTCGCGAGAAGAATTTCAAGCTGTAAAAGAGGCTTACTATGGCAACTGTAAAAGGAAGGGCTATCCTGATGATGAAGCGATAGAAGTCTGGCGCCAGATAGAGAGCTTCGCAGGCTATTCCTTTGCAAAAGGCCATTCTGCTTCCTATGCAGTAGAGAGCTATCAGAGCCTGTATCTACGCGCTTATTACCCTATAGAGTTTATGGTGGGGGTGCTGAATAATTTCGGTGGGTTTTACTCTACTGAGTTTTACCTCCATGAGGCCAAAATGCTCGGCGCACAGGTAGAGCTGCCATGCATCAATATGAGTAATAACCTTGCAGCGCTCTATGGCACCACTATCTACATGGGCTTCTGCCTGATCAAAGACCTGGAGGTAGCTACGGTGGAGAATATCCTGCGTGTACGCGAGGAGGGCGAGTTTGCAGACCTCAATGATTTTATAAAACGTGTGCCTGTCTCTCTGGAGCAGGTGCGCATCCTGATCCGTATCAAGGCATTCCGCTTTACCGGCCGCACGGCCAAAGAACTCCTCTGGGATGCGCACCTGCTGATGGGCAAGGAGAAAAAGTCTGCTCCGAGGCGAGCGCTTTTCCGAGTAGCGGCCCACTCAGACACACTGCCACCGCTGGAGTATGACCAGTATGAAGATGCACTGGATGAGATGAAGATTCTCTCTTTCCCTTATACTTCACCATTCAGGTTGCTATCAAGAAACTATGATAAGCTGGTCTATGCCCGTGACATGATGGCGCAGCTGGGCCAGACCATCTATATGGTAGGCTATTATGTCAATATCAAACGAGTGACGACCATCACCGGGGAGACGATGTACTTTGGCTCCTTTATAGATGAGCAGGGATATCTATTCGATAGTGTCCACTTCCCACGGTCTATCGAGCAGTATCCCTTTACCGGGCGCGGCTGCTATATCCTGAAAGGGAAAGTGATCGAAGAGTTTAATGTACCGAGCCTGGATGTATCGCACATGCAGCGCATACCGTGGGCCTTTGGGGTGTGATCTACTGTATCTCCAGCTGCCTCACCACTTTCTGCATGATCTCAAATACTGTCTCTGCCATTACATTCTCAGAGTCCAGTGTAGGGTTGATCTCCGTAAACTCCAGGCAGCATACACGCTCATTCTGTATCAGGTCCAGGATCATATCGGCAGCCTCACGTTCATTCAGCCCCCCTTTCACAGGTGTACCTGTACCGCGTGAGATAGATGGGTCCAGCGCATCTACATCAAAGGAGATGTAGATCTTGTCACAGTGGCTCAGGTATTTGATCGCCTCGCGGCAGGTCTTGGCCACGCCTACTTTTTTAAACTCAGCCGTAGTCACGATCTTGACCTTATTTTTTTTGAGCAGGTATCCCTCCTGCTCCTCGTAGTCGCGCAGCGCTACAAACATGATATCCCGGTACTCCACTTTAGGCATGATGCCGCCTACATTCTTGACCATCTCCCATAGCTCTATGGTCTCATAGTCCAGGTCATTTACTTTGTTCTCTATATTGTCCTCTGCCAGAGAGGCTGCCATAGGCATGCCGTGCATATTGCCGGAGGGTGTGGTATAGGGAGAGTGCAGGTCTGCGTGGGCATCTATCCATATCACACCGATATTGGAGTCAGGGTAGGCCATCTTGATACCGGCTATAGTGCCGCCGGCATTAGAATGGTCGCCTGCTAGTATGATAGGAAACTTACCATCCTTCAGCACATCGCGCACTCCTGCGGCTATACGCTCGTACATTTTCAGTACACTCTTGATACGGCGGGCATAGCGGCTGCCTACTTCGCCATAGAGGGCTGCATTATCATCCGGTATAGCCATACCGCGAAAGCGCTTAAAAAATGTACTCCGGAAATCCAGTGCCGCTATTTTCACCGCATCAATCCCCAGACTCGCGCCCCTGGTGCCGGCACCTACCTCAGATTTGACCTCTATGAGCTTGACTGACTTAGTCTTAGCCATACATAAAAATTTTATTTCACAATATTTTAACCTGGAGTAGAGGTAATTTTAACAATTAAGTTTACTCCAGTCGTTTGATAGACAAACACTTATCTACCTATCGGGTCTTTGTATCCTGACCCCGTCCGCTGTCCGGACGTATAAATAAAGCGTAATGTTGATACTCAAATACGCTAAATATATATCTTAGTGCTAAAATATGCTATTTCTACTGATACGGCATAGGTTATGAGGATAAAAATTGTCATCCCTATGTGACCTCAGCAGGTATAGCTGGCCCTTAGTGCTGCCGGTCTGTCCGGTATTTTCTAAAACACCAAAACCTGAAGAATGCGCCAACAGTACATTCTAGCCCTTGACCAAGGAACTACGAGCTCGAGATCTATTTTATTTGACAAAAATGGGCATCAGGTAGCTACTGCCCAAAAGGAGTTTACTCAGATATTCCCGCATCCGGGCCATGTGGAGCACGATCCCATGGAGATATGGAACTCTCAGATACAAACCGCCCGCGAGGTCATGGCCAAGGCCAATATAGATGCCTCCAACATTGCTGCCATTGGTATCACCAATCAGCGGGAAACAACGATCCTCTGGGATAAGAAGACCGGCCAGCCGCTCTACAATGCCATAGTCTGGCAGGACCGCCGCACCGCACCGATCTGTGATGAGATCAAGCGCAAAAAAGACCTGGCCAAGTATATCACAGACTCCACAGGCCTGGTGATAGATGCATATTTCTCAGCTACCAAGGTAAAGTGGATACTGGATAATGTAAAGGGTGCGCGCAAGAAGGCAGAAGATGGCGAGCTCTGCTTTGGTACTATAGATACCTGGCTCACATACAATCTGACCGGCGGCCAGCTGCACATCACAGACTATAGCAATGCATCCCGCACCATGCTCTTCAATATCAAGACCAAAAAGTGGGATGATAAGATCCTCACGGCACTCAAGATACCACGTATCATCCTGCCGGAGGTGATGGACTCCAGCAAATTCTATGGTCTTACGGATCGCAACGTATTTGATGAAAAACAAATACCGATAGCAGGCATAGCCGGCGACCAGCAGGCGGCACTCTTCGGCCAGGCGTGCTTCACCGAAGGTATGGCCAAGAACACCTACGGCACGGGCTGCTTTATGCTCATGAATACAGGCTCCAAGATGGTCAAGTCGAAGTCGGGCCTGCTCACTACCATAGCCTGGGGCCTCAATGGCAAAGTAGAGTATGCCCTCGAGGGCTCGGTATTTATAGCCGGCGCAGCCCTGCAGTGGCTGCGTGATGGCCTGGGCCTGATACAGAATGCTGCGGAGTCTGAAAAGCACGCTACCAATGCGGCCAATGGTACCGACGGCGTGTACATGGTGCCGGCATTCGCCGGGCTGGGTGCGCCATATTGGGATAGCTCTGCACGAGGGGCGATCTTTGGCCTCACACGCGGTACTACTAAGGATCAATTCGTCCGCGCTGCACTCGAGTCACTGGCCTACCAGACACGTGATATACTGAATGTGATGGAGGCCGACTCTAAGATCAAACTCAAGTCCCTCCGCGTAGATGGCGGGGCGAGCATGAATAATTTCCTCATGCAGTTTCAAGCTGATATACTGGGCACACCGGTAGAGCGGCCCAAGGTGGTAGAAACCACGGCTTTGGGTGCAGCCTACCTGGCAGGCCTCGCTGTGGGCTTTTACAAAAAGCCTGATATTACTAAGAACTGGCAGATAGATCGCAAGTTTAAAGTAGAAATGAAAGAGGCCCAGCGAAAGCCGCTCTACGACGGGTGGAAGAAAGCCGTGCGCCAGACCATGGCTCAGTAAACCTTTATTTTCATTTAAGTTCATAGCATAAAACTCCTACCATGCGCTACCTGATCGCACTATCTCTGGCGGCACTCACAGTGCTACCGCTATCTGCCCAGACCTCACAAAAGGGCCTCACCGTAAACAATAAAGGTGCAGCAGCTAAAAGCTCTAAAGGTGGTGGTGTCGAAGCACATAAAGGACAAGTAGCAGCTAAAAGTAGCTCGGGGCGCGGCGTAGAGGCCAATAAGAAAGGCCTTGAAGTGAAAGGTAGCAAAGGCGGCATGACCATTCAGAAAAAGCGCCTGGACATCAAAGGCAAGAACACCAATATTCATTTTGGTAAGTGAGCAGACCTGCATTCTGATCCAGATTCCTGCTAATTCGGCAAACAGACTATTTTCTTAGCCACAGGCACGGGTGCCGGGTATAAGGTTTTGTTTTATTTTATTCAGCGTATTATTACTTTCGTTCGCGTTTATCCTTAAAACAAAACGAACTCATAATGCAACTGAAACCCTTTGCTGCCCTTATGATCGCAGCAGCCCTTCTGTCAGCAGATATCCTTTCTGCACAGACTTCAGCGCCTGCTACGACCACTGCCAGCACTACCACCACCAAGGCGAAATCTAACGACCCGGCCTCTCTGAGCTGGCGCAAAAACCGTAAGAACGCCAAAAAGCTGATCAAGAAAGGCAAGATCGAAGCAGCAGTACCATACCTCGAGGCTGGTGCCGGCAAAAAGCCAAAGAAGGTCTACTTTGCCGAGAACCTCTCTAAGATAGAATACACCCTGCGCGACTATGTAGCCGCAAATAAGTGGTATAAAGTATTGGTAGATAAGGATTCAGCTAAGCATAAAAAGCCAGCTTATATCTTCGAGTATGCCCGCACACAAAAGAATCTGGGCCAATATGAAGAGGCCAAGGCAAACTTTGCAAAGTTTAAGAAACTGGCGGGTGACGATGATGCATCTACAGATCTCAAGAAGCGCGCTACCCGCGAGGCTATGGGCTGTGACCGTGGTATCTTCTACCGTGACAGCGTGACCAAGCGTGATTTTAAAGTAAAGCACCTGGATCAGAGCATCAATCAGGCTTCAAGCAATTTTGCAGCGATGCCAAAGGATAACGCCCTCTACTTCAACTCCCAGAAAGCAGAACATGCCATCATCTACAAGTCCAGGAAGAATGGCAAGGCATGGTCTACCGCAGATGAACTGGCAGCTGATATCAATCTGGCTAAAGCCAATGTGACCACACCTGCATTCTCTGTAGATGGCTCTACTATGTACTACACTGTATGCCCTGACGACAATGGTGGCAAGGTAAAGCCTAAGTGCCAGATCTACAGCAGCCACATGGTAGCCGGTGTATGGGAGAAAGGTGCCGCACTCGGTGCACTGCTCAATGATGGCCTGAGCAATAATATGGCTCCGGCAGTAGGCAAAAATAAGGATAATGAAGATGTGCTCTACTTTGTGAGTGATCGCAACCTGGGTAAAGGCCTCGATATCTTCTACTCAAAGCTGAACCCTGATGGCTCTGTAGGTAAGCCACACTCTGCCGGCTCGCTGATCAATAGCAAGGGCGACGAAATGAGTCCGTACTATGATGCGACATCAAAGACACTCTACTTCAGCTCTAATGGCCTGATCAATATCGGCGGCTTTGACGTATTCAAAACTACCTGGGATGCCAATGGCGAGTGGGTAGAACCAGAAAGCATGGGCACTCCGATCAACTCTAGCGTAGATGACTACTATTTCTCGCTAAACGATAAACAGACACTAGGCTATCTGGCGTCTAACAGGCTGGAGCCAGGCATGTTCAAGGGGGGCTGTGCTACTTGTACAGATGACATCTTTGAGGTGGCTACTACACGCCTCTTCCTGGCTGTAGGTGGCAATGTGTACGAAGAGAAAGACGGACAGCGCATACCAGCCAGCGCAGGTAGCGTGATGCTGTATGACGACCGCAATGGTACTGAACTTGGTTCTTTCATCCCTGTAGATGGCAAGTATTTCTTTGACCTGCAGCCTAAGAGGGGCTACAAGGTGCTGACACGCCGCGATGGCTACTATGATGGTGTATCTACCTTCAATACGGATGCTAATACAGAAAGCGATACGCTGAAGTATGACCTGCTGCTCAAGAAGAAGGAAGAGACCAATCCTCTCTTTGGCAGGGTGATAGGACGTATCTACTATGACTATGATCAGGCTCGCCTGCGTGCAGACTCACGCGATAGCCTCCGCAAGATATTTGACATCATGCAGCAGTTCCCTACCTACGTATTTGAGGTAGGTGCCCATACTGACGGCAAGGGTACTGAGGAGTACAACCTCGCACTGTCTCAGAAGCGTGCTGATGCTGCTATCGGATATTTCAGCTATGAGAAGAAGATCAGCAAGGACCGCCTGGTGCCTAAGGCATATGGTACCTCACAGCCTGTAGCACCTAATAAGACTGCTGATGGCAAGGATGATCCTAAGGGCCGCGCTATGAACCGTCGCACAGAGTTTAAGATCGTAAGCGAACTGACTGCTGAGCAGATAGCTGCCGAGCAAGCTAAAAACAGCAAGAACAAGAAGGCTGCTCCTGCTACAGAAGTCAAGACCATCGCTCCTGCACCAGCCAAGAAATCATCTGACGCGCCAGTACCTGTCAAGGAAACAAAGACCACAGCTGCGCCAAAGAAAACTACAGAGGCTCCTGCCAAGAGCAATGACGCTCCTGTAGCCAAGGTTGTGAAGAAGGATGTAGTATTCAGCAAGCCGTCTCCGGCACCAGCTACCGCACCTAAGACAGAGACCAAGGCTGAAACCAAGACTGAGACTGCTGTCTACAAGACCGCTCCATCAGAAACTATCACACTGAAAGGCACTGTATATACAGCAAAGGGCAACAGCCGCATGCTGGCAAACGAAGCTGCAGTATTCCTGACCAGTGAGGTAGATGGATTTCAGCAGAAGGTGTCCTATGTCAAGGCTGATGGCGCTTACTACTTTGACCTGACCCGCGCTACACCGGGCATCTACAAGATAGTAGCACGCAAAGGAAACTTTGAAAGCAATGAGATATCAATGAGCCTCGACCATATCAAGCAGGTCAAAGCTCCGATAGACCTGGAGATACCAGTAAAGTAAATAAAGAAAAGCCGCTCACTGAGCGGCTTTTTTGTTGCTGCACTTTTGAGCTGACATTGGGCGCAGATTTATTTACTTTGATCTAAGAAGAATCTGAGTGCATGAATGTCAAGATCAATAAAACTAAGATAGTAGCCACCTGGGGCCCCGCCTGTGAGGATGAGAATGTGATGCTGGAGATGATCCAGGCCGGTGTAGACGTATTCCGTTTCAACTTTTCTCACGGCAAGCATGAGAAGCACCTGGAGGGATTCCAGAAGGTGCGCAAGATATGCGATGAGCATGGCCTCAATATCGGTATCCTGGCCGACCTGCAGGGACCCAAGATACGCCTCGGCCTCGTGCGGGACAATCTGGAGGTACTCGAGACCGGCAGCGAGATAGAGATCACTACCGAAAACTGCCTTAGTACTTTCAAGAAGATATTTATCAGCTATGAGAATCTGGCGCTGGAGGCTGAGCCGGGCGATGCGATCCTGATAGACGATGGCCGCGTAGAGCTGAAAGTGCTCACCACAGACCGCAAGAGCCTTCTCACCGCCAAAGTAATAGTAGGCGGCAAGATCAGTAATAACAAAGGAGTCAATCTACCTGATACCAAGACCAAAGTACCGGCACTCACAGAGAAGGACCGCCGTGACCTGGACTTCGCGCTGGCTAATGGCGCTAACTGGATAGCACTGTCATTCGTCCGCTCACCCAAGGACGTACAGGAGCTGAAGAGCATAGTGGGAGAGCGCAATAGCTATATCAAGGTGATGGCCAAGATAGAGAAGCCGGAGGCTCTGGTGGAGATCGATGCGATCATAGAGGCTGCAGACGGCATCATGATAGCCCGTGGCGACCTGGCTGTAGAGGTGCCGCAGGAGAAGATGCCTCTGATCCAAAAAGACATCGTAAAGCGCTGTATCCGCAAGGCCAAACCTGTAGTGGTAGCCACGCAGATGATGGACTCCATGATAGAGAGCCCGAATCCGACCCGTGCGGAGATCACAGACGTGGCCAATGCCGTGATAGATGGTGCTGATGCAGTGATGCTCAGCGGTGAGAGCAGCATGGGCAAATATCCCGTGCGCGTGATCCAGATCATGGAGAAGATACTGAACAATGTAGAGTCATCTGACGACCTGATCTATAATAAGCAGCTGATACCGGACAAGGAATCTGCTTCTTTCCTCTCAGATGCTATCTGCTACAATGCTGCGCGCATGAGTAGTGAGCTGGGCGCACGCGCCATCATTGGTATGACCTTTAGCGGCTATACCGGCTTCCTGCTCTCCAGCTACCGGCCCAAAGCTGAGGTGTTCATCTTCACAGAAAATATGGCGCTGCTCAATGCGCTCTGCATCTGCTGGGGCGTGAGGGCATTTCACTATGACAGGTTTGTGGGTACCGACACTACCATACGCGATGTGGTACGCATACTCAAGGAGCGCGACCTCGTGAAAGAGGGCGATATGATAGTCAATATCGGATCCATGCCACTCGCTGCCCGTGGCCGCGCCAATATGATGAAGGTGACCGTAGTCGAATAAAACTTCATTCCTATTTGTCAGAGGCTTAGGTTTTCATTGGCCGAAGTTGTAGGCTTTTAACACGTATCACGCCACATAGCCTGTACTTTTGCAGGCGCTTTGAAGGAAGATCAATACAACGTCACGCAGAGCATTCCGCCTGCGCCATCTATCAATAGTATATTGCAGGATGATAGCCATGAGAGACTATTCTCGGTCAGGCGCACACTTTTTATCACCTCGCTTGCTTTTGTCAACGCCATTGTCGTAGGCTTCATAGCCAAAGGGCTGGAGATGCTCATCAACTTTACTACCAGCATCTGCTTCTATGGCAGGCCATCTGTAGAGCGTATCTCTCCCGCGGGCAATCATCTTGGCCTCTGGGTCATAGCCCTGCCGGTAGCAGGCGGCATCATAGTAGGTATCATGGCTCGCTATGGCTCTAAGGCTATCAGGGGACACGGCATACCAGAGGCTATGGAGAAGATACTGACTGATGAGAGCCGTATCCCGCCGCTCATCACCTTCCTCAAGCCGCTCTCTGCAGCTATCTCTATTGGTACAGGCGGGCCATTCGGCGCAGAGGGGCCCATCATCGCTACCGGTGGAGCCTTTGGCTCCGTGTGCGGCCAGACGCTACAGACCACCGCGCGCGAGCGCAAGGTGCTACTGGCCGCAGGCGCTACAGCTGGTATGACGGCCATATTTGGTACGCCCTTCGCGGCCATCCTGCTGGCCATCGAGCTGCTGCTGTTCGAGTTTTCACCTAAGAGTTTTGTACCCGTAGTGGTAGCCTGTGTGACCGGCGCCTGCTGTCATTTCCTTCTGTTTAGCACCTCCCCCACCTTCCCTATGCCGCAGGTGGCAGCACCTGATCGCAATGCTGTGATCGCCTATGCAGTCATAGGCATACTGATCGGCCTGGCCTCTGTGATAGTGACCAAAGCTGTATACTGGATAGAAGATGCCTTTGAGAAGCTACCCATCCACTGGATGTGGTGGCCCGCTATAGGAGGACTGGCAGTCGGTGTGATCGGATATTTCGCTCCACTCACCCTCGGCGTGGGCTACTCCAATATCACCATGGCACTCTCAGGCACAGTAGCGCTCAGCGTGCTGGCCTCTCTCTGCCTGCTGAAGTTTGCCTCCTGGTCCATAGCACTGGGCAGCGGTACCTCCGGAGGCACACTGGCTCCCCTGCTCACTATAGGCAGCGCGCTGGGATGCGTCATAGGTATAGCAGTACAGCAGTGGCTGCCTGAGGCACATGTCAGCCTGCCACTCTGCGCACTGGTAGGCATGGCGGGCATGTTTGCAGGCGCCTCACGGGCCCTGTTGACCGCCATCGTATTTGCGCTGGAGACCACCATGCAGGAGAATACGCTCCTGCCACTCATAGCAGGCTGCGTGACATCTTACATGATCTCCTTCGTTTTTATGAAAGGCACTATCATGACGGAGAAGATCAACCGCCGCGGTGTGGTCACGCCTGAGAGCTTCCACCCTGATGTATTGCAGAATACGCTTGTCTCTAACATTACACCCGAAAACGACGGTGAGCATAAGATCAGCTTATTCAACGTGAACGAAAGCATCCACAATGTAAAGCTGCGGCTCATCCACTCTTCTTATAGCTTCAATACGCTGCTGATAGAGGATGATGCACATAAGATAGTAGGTACGGTAGCACGTGGTGAACTGTACAATGCAACCCTGTCTCCCATAGCTCCTATCAGTGAGCTGGCCAATACAAAAGTCTACACGATATACGCAGACAATACGCTGCAGCTCGCCGTTCACTTCCTGCTCAAGACCAGGCAAGATATCCTGCCTGTGGTGCGCCGGGACACGCGCGAGGTCTCGGGCATCATATCTACTGCAGATATACTACGTGCCTATGAGCGCCGTATGCAGCAGGACACGCTACGCCAGCGTAGCCTGGCCGGACCCGATGAGCTATGGAAAGCCATGTCACGCGGCCGGGAGTTTCTGATGGGACGTGGATAGGACCGTCCCTTGCGCATATACCTACAATAGTTAATTTTATCTATTCAAAAGGTTTACAAAACACTAAAACCATTTTCATGGCAATCAATGTCGAACTACTAAAACAATGCTGCGGAGTGCCGGGTATATCGGGCTTTGAGCAGAAGGTACGCGAGCTCGTGACCAAAGAACTGAAAGGCGTGGTCTCTGACCTCTATACAGATAATATGGGCAACCTCGTAGCAGTGCTCAAAGGCAAAGACAGCTCTAAGCGAGTAATGGCCGCCGCTCATATGGACGAGATCGGATTTATGGTCAAGGCCATAGATGATAACGGGTTCATCAAGATACAGACCATTGGTGGTTTTGACCCCAAGACGCTGACCGCGCAGCGCGTGATAGTGCATGGCAAAAAAGATATGATAGGTGTGATGGGCTCCAAGCCGATCCACATCATGACGCCGGAGGAGCGTGCCAAGCCACCTCAGATCAGCGACTACTTCGTAGACCTGGGCCTGTCAAAGGAGGAGGTAGAAAAGTACATCGAGATAGGCGCCCCTATCACCCGCCTCAGCGAGCTGATAGAGATGGGAGACTGTATCAATAGCAAGTCTGTAGACAACCGTGTGGCGGTATTCGTACTGCTGGAGACGCTGAAGGAACTAAAAGGCCAGGATATACCATATGACTTTTATGGTGTCTTCACTGTGCAGGAGGAGGTAGGCCTGCGCGGTGTGCATGTAGCCGCTCACCATGTCAATCCTGATTTCAGCCTTTGTATAGATACGACCATCGCCTTTGACACTCCTGGTGCCAAGCCGGAAGAAATGGTGACCAAACTAGGAGATGGCGTAGCCATCAAGATCATGGACGGCGGTGTGATATGCGACTACCGCATGGTGCAGTATATGAAAGAGCAGGCCAATAATGCCAAGCTGAAATACCAGATGGAGATACTACCGGCCGGTGGTACAGACACAGCAGGTATGCAGCGTATGGCTACCAATGGCACCATAGCAGGCGCTGTCTCTATCCCTACGCGCCACATCCACTCTCACATAGAGATGGCCAATAAGAATGATATCCGGGGCAATATAGACCTGATGAAGCTCTGTGTACAGAATCTGAATAAGTACGACTGGAGTTTCAAATAACAACGTAGTATAAGACACAAAAAAGGGAGCGACAGATATCGCTCCCTTTTTGCTTTTTATTGATGTAAAGTCTACCTGACTATACTGATTCTACCAGATAGGATCCTTTTGCTGTTTTGCAGAGATACTATATATACTCCATCTGCCAGCACATCTGTAGCCAGTGCAGAGCCTGTCCAGTTCCTGCGGCTCATCACTATGCGACCTGACATATCATATAGCGACACGTCTGAAGGGTCTGTGATGTTATCAGAAAAATGTACGGCATCGGCGTAGTAGCTCACTGTCACAGGTGTAGTGTTGGCATCCAACACTGACAGAGGATACTGAACGACCGTGAAGGATATCGTTTGGCTATTTGTTTTAGACAGATACCGGGAGGAGTCACAGAAATAATCAGAACAACCTGCGCCGTCGCTTACAAAGAGGCATATAGTATAATAGCCCGCACTATCATAGGTGTGCGTAGGAGCCGGGCCACTACCATCTACAGTTCCATCGCCCCAGATCCAGGTATAATTCAGATTGCTTCCACTAGATTGATTGACAGCCAACCAGGCATGCGCTACCGATGGATCAGGAAACACGGTGAACTGGGCAGTGACAGTATCAATACTCACTGGCACAGGTACAGCGACAGCACTATCTCCTGCTGCATTATAAACTGTAAGGCCATAGCTGCCGGAGCTATACACCT
Source organism: uncultured Chitinophagaceae bacterium (assembly GCA_964571705.1). GTDB lineage: Bacteria > Bacteroidota > Bacteroidia > Chitinophagales > LD1 > UBA1941. The sequence continues at coordinate 5,458 of CAZNDJ010000015.1, read as the reverse complement.
GGATACTGGAGGTCGTCTCACCTGTAGACCAATGATAGGTATATCCCGGAGCTGTATTGGCAAGAAGTGTCACGGGTATGCCGGTGCATACCTGCGTAGAACCGCCTGGTGTGATAGCAGCTGATACACCAGCGCTGCATGATGTACCATCTGGCACATACGCACTGGCACTATCAGCAGGATCGATAGTCGGGCAGCCATAAGAAGGACACGACACTCGTAAATGGTAGCGCAAATGCGCTAAAGCCTCACCGTCCTGCGCCATAAAACTACCGATACTCGTATATACATCTACCACCAGCTTTATTTTGTAGATACCTGATGGACAGGTAGGCGTACCGGATATCAGTATGGCTCCGCTTGCTCCGGTGCCAAACATGTTATTCCTCTTGTTTGTACTCCAGCAGAGCCCCGCAGGCAGGTAGATAGAGTCTATCCGCATAGAGTCTACGGTAGCTATCGCAAAGGTTGAGAAATTTGTAAAGTAGATGGTGTCCCTCATTACAAGTCCACGCGTAGCACAGGGTAGAGCTGTATCAGGGGGAGATAGTCCAGGCTGGCTGGTGGGCTGTGCAGTGAGATTGTTGGTGGTTGCCTCACAGGTAGTGAAGTAATTTGTGTCATAGTACATTGCAGACTGTGCCATCATGACAGTGCTACAACTGAGAAATGCCAATACGAGTAACGTAGTTAAAGTTTTCATTGGATATATTTTAATGCTAAGATATAAATATAACTGACCGCATACTTAGGCATTTGCCTTAGTAGTCAGGTATAGCGATTAAAACAGTATTCTGTATTGTGGTAGTGGGAATAGCCCCTGCTGATACTGGGTCACCAGACTATTGGTGCGGGTGTCGTATAATTTGATGAATACGTTCTTGTGGTTGGTCACATTCTGCACATCAAAGGAGAACTCGTGGGTAATACGGCGCAGGCTGATACGGTAGCTGATCTTGAGGTCCAGCCTGTAGTAGACGGGATACTGCAGCGAGTATGCCTGCGCGTCTATATCTACTTCGTGCCCCTGCAGCTGGCTCTGTACGACATCTATCGGCGTGTAGTAGCGGCCACCGGCCACAGTGAATTTGCCATCCACTGCTATCACGTGGCGCTTCACGCCCTTCTTGCCGCCAAAGCGGTATTCATATCCTGCGAGTGCATTGACCACGTAGTGCCCATTGAAGGCTGTATTGCGCCAGACGCCGTCGCTACCTTTATACTTTGAGTCAAAGAGAGAAGCTGTGACGAGGAAGTAATAGCCTTTGCTAAAGAACTTCTCCATAGTCAGCTCGAGGCCATAGTTGCGTCCCACTCCTCTATTGACCAGAAAGGTATTGTTGGGTGTATTGAAAGCCGCGCCGGCATTGAGCATACTGAAGCTGCTGCTTTGCTGCTCCACCGGTACATTGTCCAGATACTGGAAGTAAGCTTCCGTCTTAAGGTGAAAGTCTTTGAAGAAGACCAGATCATAGCCGAGCACTACATGGTTACTCCGTGTGAAGCCCATGTGCAGGTTAGTGGGCTTGCCACTGCTGGCGGCGCTGGTGTCATAGTTGTAGTAGGTAGGCAGCGGCTGTATGCCATTGTGAAGGCCATAGCCGAGGCTGAGGTACTGCCGCTCATTGATCTGATACTTGAGTCCCACGCGGGGCTCCGCCATCGCACTATTGCTCAGCGTGAAGTACTGCGCGTGAGCGCCGACATTCAGCACGAGCCTATCACCAAACTTATGCTGCCAGGTGAGGTAGGCCTCCATCAGGCTGCTCACCCCTTTGCCATACTTGAGCGGATAGAAGTGACCAAAGACTGAGAGGCTGTCGGAGAACTTCACATCATACACATTGCCGATCAGGCCAGCTACTATCGTGTTGCGTGCATTCAGCTTATTGCTGTACATCAGGTGGGCACTATACTTATTCTGACGGAGTGTGACGCGGTCATAGGCGGTGATGATAGAGCGGTCCACGATATTGATGGTGTCTATATTGGCTAGCTGGCGCTGATGCGAGGCGGCGATGGTCCAGCGGAAGAATGACTTTGGCGTGATGAAGTAGGTGTGAGAGAAGCCTACCACTCCTGTCCTGACACGGTTGTATATGTTCTGGTTCTCGTTGCCGTAGAGGTTGTTGGTGCTTTTGAGGTCCAGCTTAGATCCCAGCAGGTCTATGCTGCTCAGACCACCGAGCCCGAAGAGGCTAAAGGTGCCTGCCTTTGCAGTAGGTACATTGACCTTAAAGGACAGATCCTGATACTCCGGCGTAGCGGTACCGGTACCGAAGTTGGCGCCCAGCAGCTTGAAGAAGCCGAGGGTGGAGTAGCGATAGTTGATCAGCCAGCTGGCCTTGCTCTTCTTCTTTGCAAAAGGGCCCTCTGCACCCAGTTCGATACCATTGAAGCCTATCTGCCCGAGGAACTCGTACTTGTCCTTATTGCCATTGCGCATCTTGAGGTCAAAGACGCCGGAGGTCGCATTGCCATACTCAGCCGGAAAGGCCGAGGTGAAGAAATCACTACGGGCCAGCGTGTTGTTATTGAGCATGCTCACAGGACCACCTGTACTACCAAAGCTGGCAAAGTGATTGGGGCTGGGAATGTCTACACCATCGAGCCTCCAGAGCAGGCCCATGGGTGAGTTGCCGCGGATGATGATATCGTTGCGGGCATCATTGGCACCGCTCACGCCTGCGAAGTTGGACGCCATCCGGGCGGGGTCGTTGCGACTACCGCTGAAGCGGCTGGTCTGCTCCACATCAAAGGAGCGGGCACTGACAGTGGCAAACTCGTTCTTGGCAGCACCCTTGCTGACCTTCTGCGTGACCTGGACCTCACTTAGTTCATTGACCTTCTCCTCCAGCTCTATGGTGAGTTGGTTCTCCTTGCCGGCTATGACGAGGATGTCATTGGCTCCGCCATCCTTGTACCCTATGTAGCTGACGCGGATAGAGACACGCCCCAGCGGTACACTGGTCAGGGTGAAGTAGCCGGTGCTATCCGTCTGCGCACCTATAGGCGGGTCAGAGCCTAGTACATAGACATTGGCGCCTGAGATGGGATACTTAGAGTCGCGGTCCACTACCTGGCCACGTATGTTCTTGAGGTCTTGCGCCTGTACCGTCAGGACGCCAGCCAGCACGCATAGGCACAGCAGGCTGCGGAGACAGGTGATCATAAGGGGTTTAGGTGGGTACACGGGTCAAATATAATACACCCGGTACAGGTCTCCGAGACCAATAGCGAGGTTTCCTTACCCCAGTCGCGCGCCTATGAGGAAAGTGACAGTAGCCACGGCCGCCGTGAGGAAGATGCCCCAGAGGATATCTACGATGACCACTACCAGCGGGAAGCGGTCTACGGTGGCGAGGTTGGTCAGGTCATAGGTGGCGTAGCAGAGGAGGCCGAGGACGGCACCATTGACCAGGGCGGTGGTCCAAACCTGCTCACGCAGGGCAGGTATCACGGCAAAGAAGAGGATGCCACCTATGTAGATGAGATAGAAGACGATAGCCGCTGCCCAGTTGGGCTTTTCTGCCAGCAGGTAGCCTAGCTTTTCCTTATAGAATGAGCGCGCTACGAAGCCGATCCAGACCATGTCTATGGCAAAGAAGATGGCAGTGGCGATAAGGTAGATCCATACTGTCTTCATGTCTTTTTGGTATTTATGTAGGCGAAAGGTACAATGATTGTACCATAAGGTAAAGATACTCAACCTCCCCGATGATAGAGGTACAACGACTAAATATGGACAGCAGCTGGCTGCTGCGCTGGGCCGGCACCAGCATAGTGATAGATCCCTGGCTGGTGGGTAGCGAGGTAGATGGCTTCCGCTGGTTTAATGAGCAGTGGCATACTACGGAGCCTGTGCCGGTCAGTGAGCTGGGCAGGCCCGACATCGTGCTGGTGTCGCAGCCCTACTCGGACCACTGCCATGCGGAGACCATCCGCCAGATGGACTACGGCCAGCTGGTGGCGGTGCCTCCTGCCGGCAAGCGCCTCAGGCGCGAGATAGCCGGCATAGGCATACAGGACATACCCGAGATCAGCAAGGGATGGCTCACAGCGGGGCCACTACAGATAGCGGACCTGCTGCCTGACAGGTGGATAGACCCGATCTATCATGCCATCGCCATCAGGCATGGTGAGGAGGTGGTCATCTATGCGCCGCATGGCTTTGAGCTGAGTGGGGTGCAGCTGAGGGCGCTGGAGGGCCTGCGGGTCAGGTTGCTACTGACCACCTTCACCTGGTTTCGCATACCGGCGGTACTGGGTGGTCTGGTGAACCCCGGCACTAAGGCAGCAATGGCGCTGGCGGCGCAGGTGCAGCCGGACCGTATCATCAATACCCATGATGAGCAGAAGCGGGGACGGGGCTTTATCAGCCGGGTGGCGAGGGCGGTCTATGCCGATATGGCGGAGCAGAGCCGGATGGATAGCCGGGTCATGGACCTGCCTGACTATAGGGTGGTGCGGCTCTGAGGTGGCTGGTGACGGTGGGCAGGTGGCTGGAGGGAGCAAGTTTTTCGACTATGGAGCAAGGGTGCGAGGGACGGAGGACGAGGGTCGGGGGACGACCTGACGGGGTATGGCTGAGCCAAGTTTTCGACTATAGAGAGCCAGGTGGCAGGCCTGCAGATCCCGAAGTTTTTCGACTATGAACGATAGCCAATCTGCCTGATAAACAACATATTATACCTTATATATTAATATCATTAAACACAAACACAAAACCCCTCAGTGGCTAGGCCGTGAGGGGTCAAGGTATATTTTGGACCGAGTGTGCTGACCTGATATTAAGCGGCAGACTTGTCTACGAGGACTTTGCCACGGTAGATCAGTTTGTCTTCGCTCCAGTGTGCACGGTGGCGGAGGTGAGCCTCGCCGCTCAGTGTATCTACAGATGTAGTAGGGGCCTCAGCCTTGTAGTGAGTCCTTCTTTTGTCCCTTCTCTGCTTGGAGATCCTGTGTTTAGGATGTGGCATGACGCGTTATTTTATCTTTTTATTTAATCTTTCTTGAACTTCAATTTATTCAACTCTGCCCAGCGGGGGTCTACCTCACCCGGCTCATTGAGCGGACTTTTCTTTAGCCTTTTGATCACCTCCTGGTTGCAGCGCGGGTCGGTACCCGGCTCCTTGCAGCCCTGCAGCTGCATAGGCAGGCAGAGGACGATGTATTCATATATCAGGTGCGATACGTCTACATGGCTCTCATCGCGTGAGATGTAGATGATCTCGTCATCGTCATTGCTGCCTTTGCTCAGCTCGTCTGAATATTTGACCAGGCACTGGAAATCTCCGAATATTTCCTTGTCAAACGCCTCCAGACAGGTATCGCAGGCCACATTGACCGTACCGTCTATATAGAACTTTAAGGTAAAGAGCGTCTCTGCTTTTTCGAACTCCAGCCGGACTTTCACATCACAGTCAGAGATGGGCGACTCCTCAAAATGCCTGAAAAA
>CAZNDJ010000014.1:0-47350 GCA_964571705.1 uncultured Chitinophagaceae bacterium | reverse complement strand
TGGCGTCTCTGAGCTGCAGCAGCGCGAGTTTGCACTGGAGAAGGATGGCTTCAAGGCTATCAAGCACCAGTCATTTGTAGGTACTGGCTACTTCGACGCGGTACAGCAAGTAGTACAACAAGGCAACTCCTCTACTACAGCCCTCGCGGGTTCTACTGAGGCGGAGCAGTTCCACTAAATACATTTCACTATGGAAACGAAAGGCGCGGACATTGTCTGCGCCTTTTTTATTTTAGGGGTATCAAAGTATCATGAAAGCACGCCTCTCTGCCATCGTTCTTATCTTCTGCTGTGTTACATTCTCTGTGGCGCCTCTACTGACCAAGCGGTGGAATAATAGTGGTGCGGGTGCGGTGATCAGCTGGGACATTTACGGCTACTGGCTGTACCTGCCTTCGCTCTTCTATGATGATCTGGGCAAACTCAATAACTACGACTACATACACAATACGTATCACCCTGGTAGTGATGCCAAGGACCAGGCCTTTGTCATACCTGAGACAGGGCTGTATGTGATGAACTATCCATGTGGTATGGCTATCATAGAGCTGCCGGCATTTGCAGCGGGGCATGTAGCGGCAAAGGCGCTGGGTTATAAAACGGATGGATTTACCCTGCCATATCAGATAGCGCTGACCTGGTGGTGCGTGATCGTGGCCTGCTTTGGTATATGGATACTGCGGAAGTTGCTGCTAAGGTATTTTGATGACTGGCTGGTAGCTCTGATGCTGGCTATCGTCTGCCTGGCTACGAACTATCTCAACTTTGTGGCTTTCTCTCCTATGACGCATGCCTTCTTGTTTACCATCTATGCGTCTATCATCTATCTCACGGACCTGTACTGGGCAGATACCCGCAAGACCGGCTATATCCTATGGATAGGCCTGCTCGCGGGGCTGGCCACCATCACGCGCCCTACGGAGATCATCTGTGCGCTCATCCCACTGCTGTGGGGTGTGCGTGATATGAGGACACTGCAGGAGCGCATCAGGTTTCTGCTGGGAAATGTACGGGTGCCGGTACTTTTTGTATTGGCTGCCTTTGTAGCGGCACTACCGCAGCTGCTCTACTGGCATCACTATGCCGGGCATTGGCTGTTCTTTAGCTATCATGGGGATGACAAGACTTTCAGCTTCCTGCATCCGCATGTGATGGATGTGCTCTTTAGCTATAAGAAAGGATGGTTTATGTACACGCCGGTCATGATCCTGTCTATACTGGGATTTTATCAGTTGTACCGCAGCTACAGGCAGCTCTTTTGGGCTTCGGCCTTGTTTACGATACTTAATATCTACCTGATCTCGGCCTGGGATTGCTGGTGGTACGGCGGCAGCTTCTCTATGCGACCGATGATAGATTCTTATCCGCTGCTGATGTTCCCGATGGCAGCTTTTCTGGATGATAGGCTGCGCAGGCGGTGGTGGCGGTATGTGGTGATGGCATTCCTACTGTTTTGCCTGTGGCTGAATATCCTGATGACCTATCAGAGCAATGGTTCCTTTAAGTACGGCATAATGGATGGTGATTATACTTCACGTGCGTACTACTGGAGGATATTTGGCAAGACCAATACAACGCTGAAAGACAAGAAGCTACTGGATACAGATGAGGAGCTACCTGAGAGACTGGAAAGCTCTATGAAGGAGATATATAAGGTAGACCTGGCCAAAGAGCATCTCGACTCTCTGGCAGAGGTATCGGGCGCCCTGAGCATCGTACTGAATAACGAGCGCCAGTGGTCTGGCAAGTATAAGGCGCCGGTGGTTTACACCGTGCCTAAGGGCTGGTATCGCGTGTACGCCACAGTCTACTATCCGGACAAGGAGTGGAACATGTGGGACAATACGCAGCTCTGCTTTGGATTCTACAAGGGCGACCAGCAAGTGAAGGAGAAGATCATCCGCATACAGCGTATCACCGACCAGGGCTGGCCGCAGGAGGTCTATGTAGACCTGAAAGTACCTCACGATAAGAACTACGATGCACTCATGATCCATCTATGGCAAGCCAATAGCCAGAAGCCGATCTATATCAGCAATATCAGGGTAGCGTACACACCCGGGGAGTGATTAGGTTATTTGTCGCGGACAAATAGAACAACCTTGCGTACTTCGCCCCATGGCGCTGTACGCTCAAAGGTTCTGACCTCTCTGAGCTCAGGATGATGACGCAGGGAATCCAGAGGCACGTGATGTTCAAAAGTTGAATAAAAATCATCCCAGAGGATGATACTACCAGGGGCATACCGGGTGCCGGGCTCGTTATTGTCAAACATGGCATTGTAGAAAATATCTATGTCTGTGAGTTCGCTGAAATAAGAGGCGTCAAAATAATAATGATAGCTACGCTGATCCGGTATATGCTGCCTGACGTAGGTGATAGCATCACGATCGCACTCCTGGTCTGTATGGATGATAAAGTCATATGGATAGTAGGCATAGATACTGTGGTGAAATACGAAGAATACCGCCACAGCCATATATAGCACGCCGACTATATAGCTATGATACCGCAGGCGGGACAGCAGCTGATCCAGATACTCCATGCCTATCACCATCAGCAGCAGCATGACACCTCCTATGGCTACAAATACTCGGGTCATACCAAAGGAGCCGAATATACCCAGCGCCCAAAAGACGGTATGCATACTCAGAAACGTGAGGAAGATAGCTGCCAGCAGCAGGGGCTCTCTACGTATGAGACCGTAGCGGCGCTGCAGCAGGCTGATCATGACACCAGCGATAGAGCCCAGCAGGCCTATGTAGAGCAGGGCAGCATTGGGTACGCCGGCTATGGATGGCATCTCCCGCATATAGTAGAGCCACGGGCCATGTCCATAGTGATCATCTGCAGTGGCATAGGGTATAGTGTGTATGGGCCATAGCAGGTCACCGTGCTGATAGGGAGCTCCGGCCAGTCCATACAGTATATGGCCGGTGAGCAGTAGTGGCAATATGCGCCACTGCCGGAGCCACACCAGGTAGCCCGCCATGATGGCTCCGATGAAGATACCCTCGGACCGTATAAATGGTAAAAATGAGATGAGCACGGCGCTCCAGCCATAGCGGCCCGTCGCGATCAGGTAGACGCATGCAGTGACCATCAGGTCTGCCAGAGGCTCTGTGAGACCGGAGAATGACTCTATGAAAACGAGGCGGCAGAAGATACCTATGATAAAAATAAATGGCGCCCACCTGTAGCCAAGCCTGCGCGCAGTGAGGTATGCCAGCCAGAGGGTCATGCAGGAGATGAGTACATTCTGCAGGCGTACGGCGGCAAAGCCTATCTGGGCGGCCGCAAAAAACACGAGTGTATACACAGGCTTGGCCCAGCTGTGAAAGAAAAATAATGGATACTTGATAGCATAGCGTGCGTAGAGGTAGTGCATGATACTATCGCCCTCATCTGCCGTGCCGTCTGTGAAGGCAAGCATACAGACAGAAAGCAGCAGATAGCATGCAAATCCTGCTAGAGCGACCTTATGTTCTCTGATAAAAGTTTTCATACTGATCAAAGTAATCCGTGATCGGCAAAACTGTAATAATCATTGTCACCGATGATCAGGTGGTCGTTGAGATGAATATCTACCAGTTTGCAGGCTTCCTTTAGTTTTTTGGTCAGCTCGAGGTCCTGGTGGGATGGTCTCAGATTGCCGGAGGGATGATTGTGCGCTACGATGATATAGCTGGCCAGTTTCTCTATCGCAGACTTCAGGATGATCTTAGTGTCAGCTACGGTGCCTGATACCCCGCCACGGCTCAGGGTGTCGTGGGTTAGCACTTTCAGTGATTTATTCAGATAGAGTACTACAAACTCCTCATGCTGCAGATCGGCAAGTGATGCCTGTATGTAGTCGTATGCTTTCTGAGAGGAGAGGATGATAGGTTTCTCCATAGCGGTGCTGCGCTGGCGGCGCTTGCCCAGCTCCAGTGCGGCTATGATGCTGATGGCCTTGGCCTCGCCTATACCGCGAAATTTTTTGAGATCATTCACACTTAGTTTGCTCAGCTCTACGAGGTTATTGTGAGCGGCATCGAGTATGCGGCGGGCGAGGTCTACGGCGCTCTCCTCATCATTGCCGGAGCTGATGAGGATGGCTATGAGCTCGGCATCACTGAGGGCAGCGCGGCCTTTGAGCAGGAGCTTCTCACGTGGGCGGTCCTCCTCGGCCCATTGTGCGATAGAGCGGGATAGCTTATCCGGGGTGATCTGGTCCTCGGCCATAGTTTCAGGTTTAGAGTCCCCATGGTGGGGATTGGCAGATGTTTTGATGCCACGGCAAGTATACGCTATGGAGGCTTTAAATCAAAAACTAAAACCATACACCAGATGAAATATTTTACCCTGCTCTTTATCACACTCGCAACACTCACAGGTCGTGCACAATATGTGGACCTGCTACAAAGCGATAGCACACTACATTGGTTTGCAGCGCATGACAATACCTCTCTGAGCGGTACTACCCACTCAGAGACCTCTGAGCATTTCATCGGTCATGACACTGTGATACATGGACTGCAGTATGCGATCACATACAATGGCCTGCAGCGCAGGCATTTTCGCGAAGATGGGCAGCACCGGATCTATGCACTGGACCCCAATGATACGGTAGAAACGCTGCTTTACGCCTTTGACGCACAAGCTGGTGATACGATCAGTTTTCATGGCTTCATAGGAGACACATCGCTCCAGTCGCATGAATTTTATTATGCAGTAGATAGCGTAGACTCCATAGACGTACAGGGTGCCCAGAGGCGCGCCGTGCACGTGAGCACCAATATTCCTACGGGACAGCAGGGTACATACTTTGACCTGACGTGGATAGAAGGGATAGGGGAGCAGCACTATGGCCTGCATTCTGTTTTTGTGAGTGACCTGTACAATGGCTATAGCTTTTGCGGCCTGTACCAGGACACGGGGTATGTCTATCTGGCGTCATTGCATTGTTATGAGCTGCTGCCCGTCAGTGACCTGGACGAAAGCTCGAGAATGAAACTATACCCGACGCCTGCATCTGACGTGCTATATATAGAGAATAACAGCACGGAGCGCCTGGCCAGCTACCGTCTGATAGACGTAGCAGGGCAGCAGGTGGCGGAAGGTGTACTAAGCAACAAAGAGTATAGCAGCATACCTGTCAGCACGCTAGGGCCCGGAATGTACTTTGCTCTGCTGAATGATGAAAAAGGGTACACATACAAGCATCGGATCATAAAGCAGTGATGAATAGCTGCATACGATTTATGATATAGTAGCTGGCATCCGTGCTGGACGGTATTGCCTTTTCCTTCGCAGAAATATAGCGGGCGAACGTTTTAATTTACCTTCCGGTCATACAGAGCAGTGTACTTTTGCGGCACTAAAACCACTGAATGAGAAAGCTCCTGACGGGCCTCGTGCTGCTCGTATCTGTTTCCCTTTTTGCACAGAGAGACTATAAGGCCAATGTAGAGATCGTGCGCGACAGCTTTGGCGTGCCACATATCTTTGGCAAGACTGATGCCGATGTAGGCTATGGCCTCGGCTGGGCTACCTGCGAAGATGACTTCAAGACCCTGCAATGGATGTTTCTGGCTGGCAAGAAAATGGCCGGCCTGCACATGGGTAAAGACGGCGCGGTCATAGACTATGCGGTGAACCTGCTGCGTGTACGCGAACTGGTGGACGAGCGCTATGACAAAGACCTCTCCCCACATGTACGCGAGATCATAGAAGCAATGACGCAAGGGGTAAACCGCTACGCGGAGCTGCACCCGGAGGAGGTGATCGTGAAGAAGTCCTTCCCGGCATCTCCTAAGGATATCGTGGCCGGCTATGTGCTGGCAGAGGCGCTGCTGAGCGGTGTAGATGGCCCGCTGAAACGGATCGTGAATGGGACGCAGCCTACAGTGCCCTTTGCAGAGAAGGGCAAAGGTAGCAATGGCATCGCCTTCAACTCATCTAAGACCAAGGATGGCTCTGTGTACCTCGATATTAACTCGCACCAGCCGCTGGAGGGGCCGCTCTCCTGGTATGAGATACACTTATGTAGTGAAGAGGGCTGGAATATCATGGGCGGAACATTTCACGGTGGTGTCACTGTCTTCCATGGTGTGAATGAATACCTGGGCTGGGCGCATACGGTCAATAATTTTGACGGGGTAGATGTATTCCAACTGCAGCCGGATCCTAATAAGAAGAACCACTACCTGGTGGATGGTGTATCCTACCCGCTGGAGGTCAAAACAGCAACGCTGAAAGTCAACCTGTCTAAGAAAGGCAAGTTTGTACTGCCGGTGAAGAAGAAGGTATGGTGGAGCCAGTATGGTGCCACGCTGGTGACGAAGAAGGGCATCTTTGCCATCAGGCTCGGGGCTAATATGAATGTGAAGACGATAGAGCAGTACTTTCAGATGAATAAGGCGAAGAACTATACGGAGTTTCGCCGTGCGCTGGATATACAAGGTGCTGCGATGATGACCACGGTGTATGCAGATCGCTATGACACTATCATGTGTCTGAGCAATGGCCTGCTGCCTATGCGTGCGCCTGGATATGACTGGAAGCATACAGTACCCGGCAATACGAACAAAACGCTCTGGACCACCTTTCACCCGGAGAAGGACCTGCCACAGGTGGTGAACCCTAAGAGCGGATATGTATTCAACTTTAACAACTCGGCCTATGACTGTACGGCACCTGCAGATGATCCTAAACCGGCAGACTACGACCCGACCATGGGCTACACGCTCACGCCTACCAGCCGCAGCCTCCGCTTCAACGAGATCATCAAGGACTACAAAAAGGTAGATTGGAATGACTTCCTGACGCTGAAGTATGACGAGGGCTATGGTCATCAGATACACTTCTTCAAGGACTATCCGGTAGATGATATCTTTGACCTATCGGCCAAGGACTACCCGGACCTGACGGATATACTGGGTAAGTTCAAAGCATGGAACTCCTACCGTATGGCACCGGTCACGGATACGAACTTTGCCCCGATCTACAAGACCTTCTGGACGCTGTACAGCGATACGAAAGATAATGAAGCGCTCTATGCTACGGACTCTGTGAAGCGTCGTGCATTCTTCGTAGCATCACTGCGCAAGACACGTGCAGAGATGCTGAAAGACTTTGGTACGCTGAATATACAGCTGGGAGACCTGCAGCGCCACCAGCGCGGCGATGTGGACCTGCCACTGGGTGGTGGCCCGGATATGATCCGCGCAGCCTATCCGCAGCCGTATGGCAAGGGCCGCTTCCGCACCTTTGTGGGTGACTCATACATCATGCTGATCCGCTTTACCAAGGATGGTCCTGAGGTGCATACGGTGGCGCCATATGGCGCGTCTAACAAGCCGGGCAGCCCGCACTACACCGACCAGATGAAGCTCTATGCTAATAAGCAGACGAAGCTCATGACCTTTGACAAGGCGAAGATCTATAAGACGGCGGAGAAGGTATATCATCCGCAGTAGGACCTCACCCATCTGCCTTCGGCATCTTCCCTCTCCGAAGGAGAGGGAAGAACCTTTTAGGTAAAATTGTGCCTGGAATCTTAGTGATGATGAAGGCATGAACTTTGGGTTCAATCGAGGACGCTTGAACCTGCGGGGAGTATTCATCCGATAAATCCATAGCTTCACGGTATGCTGAATACTATTGTCTGGATCATACAGGGTTTGCTCGCTGCTTTCTTCGTAATGGCTGGTACCGGTAAGATCACTAAAAGCACGGAAGAACATATCAGGGAGCGTCATATCCTGCCGGAGCAAGCGGCTATGCCTATCCGTCTGCTTGGGGTGGCCGAGTTGCTAGGTAGTATCGGCATCGTCGTGCCGTGGGCTACGGGGATCCTACCGGTATTAACCCCTGTAGCAGCATGCTGCTTTGGTCTGGTGATGATAGGAGCTATAATTATTCAGGTACGCAGGCGCGACTATCACATGCTGGCTGTGCCTGTCGTTCTGCTTGTGCTGTGCGCTGTGGTCGCATGGTATAGATTTAGACTATGGGCCGGATAGTTATCTTAGCTGTATGATCGGTCTATTGAAGCGGTATTTTAGTGTGTTTTTCGAGGAAGAGTATAGTTATACCATTGGTAAGCCGGTGGATGAGGTACTACGGGAAGTCCGTGAACTCATCACTACCAAGAGACCTTTCCTTAACGTCCCTAATATTAGCGGGAGAATGGACAGGTACACTTTCGAGGCTAGCCCGGCATGGTCGCTCCTTGTGATTGAGGGAGGAACTGACAGAGCTAATGCACGAATCAGTGGCCGGCTGGTAGAGGTGGGACCGACTGCGGCCAGTATAGATATGACAGTAAGTCCTAATTGGGTCTTTCTATTATTCTATATAGCATTCAATATACTGGGTGTGATATTATGTATAGGCTCGGGTGCGACGCACGAGTTGATAGCTGGTGGCCTGCTTTTTATCTTGATAGCTCATGTAGTACCGTGGGCTGGTGCCTATTTCAGCAAGAAGTTTCTGAGAGAAACATTCGAAGAGGCGCTAGGAATCACTCCTCAAACTTGATATGCTTGCCCTGCGTACCCCTCCATCTTTCGCCAAAGCTCTCGCGGTCTGAGAGTCGTACCCAGCCGCTATCGGCTGCGGCTTCTTTGAAGGCCAGCTTGGGGAGCTGTTTCTGCCAGGCGCGGCGATCTGTGATCACAGAGTCATAGATGATCGGGATCATGGCCATCCGGTCACAGCGGCGCTCGAGAAATTTGCGCAGCATCTTGACCTGAAAGGGGTCTGCGGCTATCGCCAGCTTTTTGAAGCCGAGCTTGTGGGCCATCTTCATGCCGTAGTAGGCATTCTCAGTGCTGTGCTCAGCCTGGATCTCCGCAAAAGTGTGGTTGCTTGGCACACCGAGGGTATCTGCCAGTAGCTTCATGGCGCGACCCTCGTAGAATGGGGTACTCACGGCTGCGCCGGAGAAAATGATATTCTTAGCGATCTTGTGGTCATAGAGGTACTTGGCCCAAAGTACGCGGGCGGCAAAGATGAGGCCTGAGTTGGTGCTGTCATTATATGGGATGCCCGTCACGATGATGCAGTCGTAGGGGCCTTCAGTTTTCGCTTTTGCGTAGTATTTATGAGCAAACTTGCGGTCGGCGCAGGCGCTGGTGACGATGAGTGCCAGGAGTGCTATGACCAGGAGCCGGGTTGATTTAGACAGATCCATGGGAGTTGTGTGTATTGGTTGTAAATATAACAGGGGGTGGATGAAATTGTTCTTAAGGTTAGTTAAGGAGCCGTTAGAATCGCATGGCCAGCAGTGTTTTAACAGTAAGGTGCTAATGATATCTACGATGCACAGCTGATAATGGATGTAAAAACAAAAGCCGCTCCAGGTGGAGCGGCTTTATATATTGTAATAAGACGTATGGTCTCAATACTGATCACGGGAATATACCCATCGCGTAGTATGCATCCTTGATCTTATTGATCGAGAGGGCAAAGGCTGCGGTGCGGAGGTCAGGTATAGAGCGGCTGGATTTGTACAGCTCGCGGATATCATGGTAGGCTTTGATCATCGTGTCTTCGAGGCCTGAGTTGACCAGGTCGATCTCATCGGCACCGTGTATCACACGCTTGATCTGCTCCTTAGATGCCTTCTGGCCGGTGAGGTCCTCTACGAGGCGGATCATATTGCTCTGGCTTTCTTCCTCAAAGCGCTTCTGCATACGGCCGAAACGCACGTGAGAGAGGTTCTTCAGCCACTCAAAGTATGATACTGTCACACCACCTGCATTGATATAGATATCCGGTACTACCATGACACCCTTTTTGGTCAGGTAGTCAGATGCTGCAGGGGTCACAGGGCCGTTAGCCGCTTCCGCTACGATCTTGGCTTTTACCTTTGGTGCATTCACGTCAGTGATCTGCTTCTCCAGTGCGGCAGGGATCAGAATGTCGCACTCCAGCTCCAGTGCGTCTGAGCTCTTCTTGAGGTTCTTTGAGCCCGGGAAGTTCAGGATAGACTTTGTCTTCTGCCTGTGGGCCAGTACTGCATTAGGGTCGAGGCCCTTCTCGTTGTAGATAGCGCCTTCGGCCTCTGCTATGCAGACCACCTTGGCACCGTACTGGGTGATGATATTGGCCGTGTGGAAGCCCACATTGCCGAGGCCTTGTATCACTACGCGTTTGCCGCCGAGGCCGGTAGTGAGGCCGAGTTTCTTCATATCATCAGCGTAGCTGCAGATCTGGTTTAGCGCATATACCACACCACGGCCAGTAGCCTCGGTGCGGCCTTTGATACCATTCTGGCTTACCGGTTTGCCGGTCACGCAGGCGTAGCCGTCTACCTCGCCTGGCTTCAGGGTCATATAGGTATCTACGATGATCGCCATTTCTTTCTCACCTGTACCGTAGTCCGGCGCTGGTACGTCCAGGCCCGGCCCGATGAAGTTCTTCTGGACCAGCTCGGTAGTGTAGCGGCGTGTCACGGCCTGTATCAGCTCCGGTGGCGTATTGCGCGGAGAGATCTTGATACCCCCCTTGGCACCGCCAAATGGTACGTCTACGATGGCACACTTGTATGTCATCAGCGCAGCAAGGGCCATCACCTCGTCCTGGTCTACATGCAGGGAGTAGCGGATACCCCCCTTGGTAGGCATACGATGGTGCGAGTGCTGCACGCGGTATGCCTCTATCACCTTTATCTCATTGCCAAACTTCACAGGGAAGTTCATCTTGTATATAGAGTTGCAGACTTTGATCTGCTCCAGGAGGCCGCCAGGGGCCTGAGTATGAGGGGCTGCTTTGTCAAAATAATAAGACACGGACTGAGAGAAACTGAGTTCCTTCAGGTCAGGTTTCGGACTTTTCTTTTCGGCCATAACGATTAATGTTTATTGATAAAAAAGGCACGTATACAGAATATACGGACATCGAAGTAAAAGCGAATTTTTGGATTTCCAAATTATCTTTACTTATAAAAATAACTTATTTGATTGGTTTTGATGTGAATACGAAGACTTCTTAGCCAAAGCGGAGCTACATGGGATTTACAGAGGGATGCAGCAGTCGGGCTATCCTACTACGCCTATTCAGATATGATAAATAACTTATTTAAATCGATTTAATATCACGTCTGGGGAAAGGCGGGCATCAGGCGTTGTCTTCCAGCTTCTTCAGCCTGCTATCCAGCGTGAAGAGGTAGATGATGATACCCAGAAAAATGATGGTCAGTACAGCTACTACTACGTAGAGTTTAAGATTGCTCTCCATGAGGGTATTGATGGGCTTCTCGTCCTGCGCGTGGGCGGCAAAGGCGGTGAGGAAGGCTATAGCCAGGAAGGATATTTTTCTCATTGGGACGATTTTTTGAGTTGGAGCAGGCGGATGCGTACGAGTATAGACAGTATCCAGAAGCTAAGCATGGTCCACCCGATCACGGCAGGGTAGAAGAAGAGGCGCATATGGCTATCGAGGTCATATTTGCTAAAGGCAGGGTTGCCGCCATTGCCGGGGTGCAGCGAGGCGGTGAGCCTCGGTATGATAAAGATGAACAGCGTAAAGATGACGAGGGCAAAAATATTGTACACGGCGCTGATGCGGGCACGCTGTATCTCATCAGTGAGGGAGCCGCGCAGCACGATATAGGCCAGGTAGATGATCACGCCTACGGCTGCGCCATGCAGCTTGGGATCATTGGGCCATGGAGAGCCCCAGGTGTAGGTGGCCCACATCATACCCGTAGTGAGGCCCAGCGCGCCAAAGAGCAGCGCTGCAGAGACCGCCTGAGAGGCTATCACGTCATCTACCATGCTGCCGGTGCGCAGGTAGCGGATGCTATACACCAGCGAGAAGATGACGAGGAACATCATGGTAAACCACATCGGTACGTGGAAGAAGGTATTGCGGATGCTCTGAAACAGGATCTCACGGTATGGGAAAGCAAACTGCTTTGAGTGTGCATTGACCACCTCCGGTGTCGCAGCTACCAGCCTCGCGGAGGTGCTATCGGCATGGGGGCTGGCTTTGGCCACGGTGGCAAAGCTCATGAAGAGTGTGCCGTCCAGTTTGTCATTTACTACGAGGTCAAAGTTCTTATTATGCTCCGGGCCGAGGTCTGCCGTGGGTACGTGAAATACGACGCGAGCCGTACTATTGATAATAGGGATCACGGAGTCTGCAGCATAAAACTGTACACCATCCTTGAACCAGACCTGCAGGTCGCCCGCCTCCTGAAAGTGGGTATTGTAGCCCGTGACCACCAGATCTACAGTACTATCAGCGGGAAAAGTGACCGGTGTGACGGAGCGGAGGCCCGGGCCCAGCGGCACCAGCATACCACCTATCAGTACATACAGCAGGATAGCTGCTGCGGTGTACTTCCACCATTGTTTTCTGAAAAGATTGATCATAAACGGCTGAATCTACGCAGTGTGGAACAGCTCCCCACCGTTTCGGATTATTCGCGCCAAATATAGGGAAAAAGGATATAGGCCAGCAGCAATTCCATGACGTTGAAAGCTGCCAGTAGCAGGAGGTTTTTCATCGTATCAGGGTCTGTGCCGCCTGTGGCCATGCAGGCCGCACTGAGCCGGGTGACGAAGATCAGTATCGGGATGATGATGGGAAAGCCGAGTACGGCGATCAGGGTGGCATTATTACCCGCGCGGGAGGCGATAGCGCCCATCAGTGTGAACAGGAATGAATAGCCAGTGCCGCCCAGCAGCGCAGTAGCCAGGAAAAGCGGTAGCTGCTGTACCGGATCGCCCACCACGATGGCAAATACCACAAAGGCCAGCAAGATGAGAAAGACGGTAAAGACAAAATTGTAGAGCAGCTTGGAGGCGATCACGGCCTGCGGGCTGGCTATATAGTAGTAGTAGTAGCTACGCCCCGGCGGCTCGCGAAAGAAGCCATTGGCTATCGCATTGATACTGCTGAAGAGGATGATGAGCCAGAAGAAGATACTCCAGATCACAGGGCTCATATCGCGGATGCTGTCATTGTAGTTTAGCGAGAAGTAAATGACCAGCACCGAGGATAGCACGTACAGCACAATACCGCCTAGTGCATAGCGGTTGCGAAACTCTATGAGGAGGTCTTTGCGGAATAAAGTAATGGCTGCCTGTAGCATTCGGGGCAAATATAAGTGTACTGCCGCTATGGGATGGAAAAGTTTTGGCCACTGGGTATGACACAGGTCAGCGGCGGTCTGCCGGCATCTTCGTACCTTTGGGCAAATGGCACCCCGCGAAGGCGGGATAATGGCTGTGGCATGGTTTTTCTGCGAAGTAAGATGTAAATCAAAACAGAAAAAGACATGAAAGACAAGACCAAAATAGCACTCGGTGTGCTGGCCGGTGCGGCAGCAGGCGTAGCAGTAGGATATGCCCTCTCAGACCAGGAGAGGATAGCGAGCCTGAAAGATACACTGGCAGAGGCCGGTGAGCAGTTTAACCTCAAGCTACAAAACCTGATAGAGGATAGCCGCGACTACCTGGGCGACCTGAAGGAAAAAGTGGCTACGACTACTGATGAGCTGAGTGCCGGCATACAAAATATGGAAGGATAAAAATTTGTAAACTATAAATACGGATCATCATGGCAGGCAAAAGAAAACAGATGGAAGCACCGGAGCCGGGCTCCAACTATGAAAAGATAAAAGAGGAGGTAGTAAGCCTCATCACAGGCCAGGAGGCTGGTAGCAAAGAGGAGATCAACTACGCCAAAGTAGTAGGTCGCGTCACACTGCTGCTGGTAGCGCTCTATGGCATAGGCCGGGTCAAGATGCTGCGTCAGATGGCATTCTCTATAGCCAGTGCCGCTGTGACCAAGTGGCTGGCAGATAAAGCTGCCGGCGTAGTAGCCAAAGAAGTAGCCTAGAAGAAATGTACGCTTGCCAGAAGGTGGCAAGGTATGTATAGAGCGGTGTGTATCCAGATACGCACCGCTTTTTTATGCGTGTATAATTCACAAAATACAGGTATCCATACATATATTTATACTAGCTTTAATATGGAAGACCTCTTACAGAAATTTCGCACCAAGTTTGATTTTCTCCCGGAAGAAAAAATGCAAATCATCCTGGGAATGGGAGAACTCGTCATGCTCGAAGAAGGCCAGGCCTTTGTAAAGCGAGGCGAGCATAGCCGCAAAGTGGCTATGGTGCTGCAAGGTATGATGCGCAACTACCTGATAGACACCAATGGAGAGGAGGTGACAGTGCTACTGGCTACCGAGATGCAGAGTATAGCATCTTATGCTTCTATGTTTCTGGGCCTGCCAGCTACAGAGACTGCTGAAGCAGTAGAACCGACTATCCTGCTGGTAGGAGATTTTGAGGTTTTCAGAAGTGTGGCGAAAACAGACCTGGATGTTATGAAAGTTTACAGCTCTGTGCTGGAGGAGACACTGGTCAATGCTATCCGTCGTATAGAGGAGTTTACGCAGAGCAGCCCAGAGGAGCGATACCAGCGCATACTACGGGAGCAGCCGGAGCTGATAGATCGAGCACCACTGAAGTATCTGGCCTCATATCTGGGTATCACCCCTGTATCACTCTCCCGTATCAGAAAAAGAATATCAGGAAATCGAAATTAACCTTTGTAAAGTGCTTTTGGAATGGGGGGCGGTAGCTTTGCTACCCAATAAACCAATCCAACATGCTAGACGAATCATACAACGGCAACTAGACAAACTATCAAAACGTCACTCATACTTTTTAAAAACTGCCACTTGTCTGATTCTCCAGGTGGCTTTTTTTGATGTAAGAATCAGGAAGTCAGCCTTATGCATTGACGCAAATTGAGGCACAAAAAAAATTTCCTTTTATCGTGCATTCTGCAGACCTTAGAGCTACCTAGGAAAGTGTACCGTACTCAAGGGACAATGCCGAAAACCCTATTACAAAGTAGGCAGTAAACTTTTGGACACGCACTATGATAGAAAATCAAGTAGACTCTTGAACTTTTCCGAACCGTCAACCCCAACGTACGGTCAACCCACCCCATTGACTCATTTTTAGCAAAACCTCTCACTATCTGCAGCTATAGCCAGCCATAATGTGCTGCCTGAATCGCCCTGCAGGTCAGTGACTCTGCTACCGGCCCGTCGAGCCGGGTTACTTTCTATTGTCTGCTATGTAGACACGCTGCGAAGCGTGGGGGAATAGCTATGCATGATGGAAACAAAGGGAATAGCCGACCACCCTCATTACAAGGTAGGCGCACTTTCAATCCAACAATATGAAGAATTCTAACATTAAAATTACCCGTACAATACTAGGTGCCGTATTAATGTTTTTTACGGTATCAGTATTTGGTCAATGCCTTAGTACAAATTATATAGTGAAAAGCACAGGTGCTGGCACCACCTGCAGTCAGTTGTTTGATAATGGTACATGGGGGAATTTTGGCGGATCTGGCACATCGTACTATGCTCTGCATAACGGTGGTGGTACTTCCAACCCTAAATTTGGCTTTAACGTAGCTTCGCAAGGAGGATATGGTTCGGTCACTATCCAAGGTGGCAGCGGTGTCAACTATCCGACACTGGGTTTCTCCTTTGCCAATACTTCCGGGGTACCTATAATGGGCGCAGTGATAGACGGGGTAGAGACAGGTACCACAGCCGGATCTGAATCTATGGACCTGTCGTTTTATACCAAACCAGCTACGACCAGCACCAGCGAGGTCACAGAAAGGATGCGCATTACCAGTTTGGGCAAAGTTGGCGTAGGACTGACCAATCCTACGGGTACAGTAGATATATACAGACCCGCTGCTGCCGTAGATGCTACCTGTATAGCACTCAATGTGCGCTGCTCCGACAAAGAGTCCGGTGTATTTCCCGGTGCGACTGCGATCCTGGGCAAAGCTGATAATAGTACTGATTTTGATAATACAGGTGTATCTGGAATAGCCTCTGGCGCTGCTCTGAATGTGGGTATATATGGCGATGCTACAGTAAGCACTAATGCCAGCAACAACTTTGGTGTGTGGGGCAATGCTGGTGGCGCTACAGTAAACTATGGTGTATATGGCAGTGTGGCTGCTGGTGCCGGTGGCAGGCCAAATAACTGTGCCGGATATTTCAGCGGAGATGTATTGACCTCTTCAGGAAATTTTTTGGTGTCAGATGAGAAGTTTAAAACCAATGTCAAGGATTTTACCAATGCGCTATCCCTTTTGAAAGGTTTGCAGCCCAAGGAGTATGATTATAAAGTAGAGGAGTATAAGGATATCATCAATCTGTCTGAAGGCAGGCAGGTAGGTATCATGGCACAAAACCTGCAGAAGGTATTTCCTGACCTGGTGAGGGAAAAGGTAACCCCTGTACATTATGATCCGGTCACCAAAGAGCAAACTGGTAAGGCAACACCTTTCCTGGCTGTAAACTATGTAGGCCTCGTGCCCGTACTGGTGCAGGCTGTCAAAGAACTTAGCACCGATCTGGACCAGACCAAAAAGGAAAATGCCGAGCTGCGAAATACGCTCAATGACATCTGCAACAGTGGCTGTGCAGGACTACGTGGCACTGCCAATGCAGATGCTGCAGCAAACCAGCTCATGCAGAATGTCCCAAATCCATTTTCCGGAGAAACACAGATAGGCTATGTGCTGAATAGCGGCTCTACAGCAAATATCACCATAAATGCGCTGGATGGTAAAGCTGTGATGCAACTGCCACTCACTGCTAAGGGCGCAGGTTCTGTATCTATCAGTGGCAGCCAACTGAGTGCTGGCACCTACACCTATACACTATACGTAGATGGCAAAGTGATCGACACCAAGCTCATGGTGATCTCTGCATCTAAATAGGATAAGTCGTCTGTTCATGTATGTCTGTCCCCGTCCTGCTGCAGGGCGGGGATTTTTTAATCACAGATAGCGTCTATCATGGCATTGCTGAATTTGCGGTGTGGGTCCAGGCGGTCCCTGAGCGGGTAGAAGGCTCCGAGCTGCGGGTATTGCGCGCGCAGGTAGTCTTTGTCGATATGGTACTCTTTGCCCCAGTGCGGGCGGCCATTATATTTCATGGCCAGTTTTTCGAAATCATGTAGCAGGGCATCCCAGCCGCTATCACCGATGAGGTAGCAGCCTATCCAGATAGAGTCGCGCCGGTAGCAGGGACTGAGCGCATATTCGTCACCTTTCACAAAGCGGATCTCTTGTATGAAGTTTATCTTATGATCACTCTCGTCTATCATCTTGCGGTAGGCTGTGAGAACCTCTTTTGCATCGCGCAGGTCAAAGGCCCACTCAGCCTCGCGGTGGATAGGCGGGTCAGCTACATTGAACACGCGATACGATTTCTCTATCCTATCCAGCGGCGAGCGGAAGGAGAGGACCAGTAGTTTATTGAAAAAGGGGCGTAGCGATGGAAGGAAGTTTCCTATCCACACCAGTAAGCGGTAAACCGATACTGACAGTGCCTCATCCATAAGCCACTGGCGCAGGCGGGAGTCATTGGCCGGCGCAGTGGTGCGCTGGTACTGGTAGATCACGATATCCTTTACGTGAGGAAACCACCACATCTTGAAGTGATCTGTGGTGGTGACGAGCTGGTCCAGCTGGACCAGCATCTCGTCAAAGTCCATCGAGTAAGTACGGTCATGCAGGCGGAAGGCCTCGCAGATGTGGATGGTGACCTCAGAGACCACGCCGAGTGCACCGAGGCTGATGATGGCGAGGTCAAACGTTTCTTTGTCTGCATCACGGTCCAACGTAAGCGGTGTGCCATCTGCCTGTATCAGCGTGAAGCGCTGCACCTGTGAGGCGAGTATGCGGTACTGTATGCCGCTGCCATGCGTGGCAGTAGAGATGGCACCAGCTATGGACTGCTGCGCTATAGAGCCGAGGTTGATCAGGGCGAGGCCCTGCGTATCGAGATAGTCATTGAGCTGCCAGAGCTTGATGCCGGCCTGTACGGTGATTAGCTTTTGCTCGCGGTCCAGTGTGATCACGCTGTTGTAGTGATCCAGATTCACCAGGGCCTCATCAGTATGGCAGAGGGCAGACCAGGAGTGGCCGGTGCCTACCATGCGCACCTTGCGGTGGGTTTTGACTATTTCTATGAGTGCCGCCTCTGTCTCCGGCTGGTAGTAGTGCGATGGAGTACACTGCTGGTTTCCGGCCCAGTTGCGAAAGCGGTAGTCTCTCTGTGATGTGATGGCCATGCGGTGCTGCTCTATGCGTGAATGTACAAAACTCCGGGAGGCTTTATGTGTGGGCTGGCCAGCTGCGCAGAAACTGCTCCGCCTGGCGCGGCGAGCGCAGGCGGAGGAAGGTGATATGCCCATAGCGCGGGTCATTTATGGTGCGTTCGTACTTCTCAATATTGCTGGCGTGGGTATTATAAGACCAGCGAACGATAGAGTCTTTGCCAAAGAGTTTAGCCCATGTCTCACGGTTGCCCGTACCGGGCCAGAGCTCCCGCTGCGTTAGGATGCGGCTGAGCGCACGCCTGGTGACGCGGTATAGAGTGAGCGGCAAGGGATAGTCCAGCCAGATCACCAGCTGCACGCGTGCCCATTTGATGGGTTCGATGCGCTTATAGTTGCCGTCTATCACCCAGGTATCAGCGCTGAGTGCTGCTTCTATTTTGGGAAAGAAAACCTCATCGGCAGGCTCTGACCAGTCGGGGCCCCAATAGAGCTGGTCCAGCTCTATATGCGGCGCATTCATTTTTGCCGCCAGGCGGCGTGCAAAGGTAGACTTGCCACTGCCGCTGGTGCCTATCACGCTCACGCGCCGGATATCAGGAGAGGGGGCTTTCACCATTGCAAGTTAAGTAAAAGGACCGGTGCAAAAGTTATCTCGCTGTGCCACAATGAATCAACCGAGCGGTCGGCAAGAAATAACATTTAATTATTCTCAGTGGCACAGGTCTTGGAGATATTTGCAGGTACATTCTTTCACATAAATCTGACAGGTATGAAAAGGCAATCTGATCTCCCTGAGGATAAGAAGCCGGGCAGCGACGCCTCGGGGCTGAACCTCAAAGAAGTTTTTTCTGATGTAGGGCAAAAATTGAAAGACACAGATCCGGACCAGCTGGCCATGCCGCCGGTAGAGGAAAAGGATCGCACCGAGCATGCTGCAAAGCCGCTGATGCATACCGAGCCGGACCAGCATCCGGGCATCTATCATGATAATATCTACGACCCGGCAGATATCAGCAAGCATCAATCAGGTGTAGCCCGGGGCGCAGTGATCTCGCCAGATACCAATGCAGAGGCCGACAAGAATGCAACGATAGACGGGCTGAAGCAACTGCATGAAAAGGCGCAGAAGAATGCGGAAAAGACAGATCAGGAAGATCCCAATGATGACCTGCTGCTGAATAGTCACACTTATTTGTAGATTGTGAGCACTATGAGTAATCAGGTCAGAACATATATCCTCAAAGCAGATGATATTGAATTTCATGTAAGGGAAGATGCGCCAAAGGAGCCGCTGCTCTTCATCAGTGATGGCCGGTATGGGAGGCTATACAACCGTATGGACTATGAGGTAGCCAAGCCGCTGCAAAATAAAATAGGAGAGGAGGCTGCGGTGCGGTGCTTTGAGGACTTTGACAGGTGCCAGCGCTGGCTGGAGGATACCCCTGCACCGTGGGATGATGATGATAGTATCCCTCACTATGTGGAAGGAACATAAATATGGGCATGACTTCTTTTACCTTGGCCATATAAAAAATACACCTTTTTGGGGATTGATTTATTGATTTTTAGTTGTGTACTTTGTTAGTAAACAATCTACACAACTTATGGCAAAGTCAGTTACCATCACAGTGCACAATACATCTGCTCAGGACGCATGGATCATCGTGCATCACAAAAATGCAAGCCACGGACTGAAAACCAAAGTATGGCATGCCAAGGCCGGTAAGAAAGCCGGCTCATTCAAAGTCTCCTATGAGGCTGGCAAAAAGGCTAAGGCTGATGATCAATGGTGGGTCTACTTTGGCGCTGAGCAGGGAAAGGTTTATACCTCTGGCAAATCCCTGCACCCGGAGTGGAAAGCGCACGCGCTGACGGCTAGTGATCATGGCAAGACTGCCACACTGGAAGTCTCGGATAAGCAATTTAAACTCACCACAGCTGCCGGCAAAACGACGCGCCGGATGGCATCTACGGGTATGGATTTCACATCTCCTATCACGCATGTATTTGTACTGATGCTGGAGAATCACTCGCTGGATAATATGCTGGGCCTCTCGGGCATACCAGGTATCACTCCTATGACCAAGGCCAACTCTAATACTTATAAAGGGACGAAATACTATGTCTCCGGACCAGCGCCAGTGAGTATGACCACTGACCCCGGCCACGAGTTTGACGATGTGCTGCAGCAGCTGACCAATAAAGCTCCGGGGACGTGGCAGCCGCCTCTGGGGCCGTATCCTAAAATTCTTCCAAAAGGATTTGCCGACTGGTCAGGATATGCGGCGAACTATGCTACCGCGACAGACGAGGATGGTCCGCTGCCTACACCACCACACTACGGTGATATCATGAAATGCTTTCAGCCGTCGCAGCTACCAGTGATCAATGCCCTGGCAAATGAATTTGCGGTGTGCTCGCAATGGTTTTCTTCCCTGCCCGGTCCTACATGGCCTAATCGTTTCTTCCTGCACTGTGCATCCTCCAACGGTATGGACTGCAGTCCGACCTCTACGCAAATAACGGAGTGGGAGGCCGCCGGGTTTACCACTCCAAAAGGGTCTATCTATGACAAACTCACCGCTGCCGGCCTGCCGTTCAGGATCTATCATGATTACAATGACAGCTGCGAAAGCAATTTCAGTGATGACCCCGGCGCGAGTGGAGGTGTATTTGGGCTGGGGTATGTGCCACAGGTCACCGTACTGCCAGGCCTCCATCTGTATGACACCTACAAAATAACTGACCTGCCGGGTGACCTGAGCAGTGGGTATACGCCTGCTTATACATTCATAGAGCCACACTATGGCAATATAAGGACCAATACATATGCAGGCGGCTCATCGCAGCATCCTATGGATGATGTGTATGGCGGAGAAGGCCTGCTCAAATATGTATATGAGTCGATCCGCAATTCTCCCATATGGAATTCCAGCCTGCTCATCGTGACCTATGATGAGCATGGTGGTTTCTATGACTCTGTACCACCTGTACAGGCGCCGCCTCCGGCTGATGGCAGCCCCGCCTATGGCCAGTCGGGTAGCCTCAATACATCGGGCTTCCTCTTTGATCAGTATGGGGTCAGGGTGCCTGCTATGGTCATCTCTCCATGGATCGCAAAAAATACGGTAGACAATACGGTCTATGACCATACCTCTGTACTGGCTACAGTGGAGAAGCTATTTGGCCTGTCACACCTGACAGAGAGAGACCGCAATGCCGCCGGGCTGCTCCCGCTGCTCACAGAGCCTAATCCCCGTAGGGACTGTCCTAAAAAGCTGCCTAGTCCTGTACTGACCAGGAAGAAAGCAAAAGTAGAAAGGATTCGAATGGACGCCCTGGCACCTGACATGAGTCCTGTACCGGAGTCTGGCAATCTGGTAGGTGCGCTCGGCGTACTGTATAAGGCAGATAAGGATCTGGCTACGACACCTGCAGACAAGGCTGCGGCAGACGTGAGGTTCCAAAGTGTAAAGACACTGGAAGATGCCAAAAGGTATGCAGAGGATGTACAGCAAAAGGTAGAGGCTGCAAGGGCCAGACGCGGCAGGAAATAAGTCTGAAGAATTAACACAGCGATGCCATCCTTTATGAGGATGGCATCGCTATTTATTACCTGATACAATAGTTGTACACTGGCCGAAATCCAATATTCGAGATCCCTACGCCGGCACCTGCACGCCAAACTCCTGGAGCACCTGTGGCAGCCAGGCATTGAGGCGGCCGTTGGTCAGCTCGTCCTGATTGTCAGTGTCGAGGCAGAGGCCTACAAACTGGTCGCCGCGCTGTGCCTTTGATACATCGTGCTCGTAGCCCTTCACAGAGGTGAAGCCGCAGAGCGTGCCGTGGCCCTTCTCCACGATCTCAGCAAACACGCCGAGGGCATCACAGAAATATGCTGCATAGCCATACTGGTCACCGAGGCCAAAGAAGGCCACCTTCTTGCCGGTAAAGTCTACCTGCTCCATCTCGGGGATGAACTCCTCCCAGTCGCCCTGCAGCTCGCCGTCATACCAGGTAGGCATGCCGATGATGAGCAGGTCATATTTGGCCATGTCTTCTTTCTTCTTCTTGTAGATCTCATACATGTCTACCGTGTCAGGGCCGAGCATGGTTTCGAGTTTCTTCTTTATTTCCTTGCTTATGGTTTCCGTGTTGCCTGTATCTGTACCATAAAACAGTCCTATCTTGATCATATTGCGGGTGCTATTACTTTCTATTTTCTGATTTGGTGTCTTCTGCTTTGATCGGCGAGTTGACCGCGTCTTTTTTCTTGAGGTCTTTCTCGCGCTTCTGCAGTTCTTTCTTGGTCGGGGTGAGCACGGCAAATTGTGCCTTGTCGTGCATCACTACGAGAGCTTTCTTGTAGGAGTCGTTCATATCGTTTGTCACGCGCCAGAAGGCTACATTGTCAAACATATCACGCGCCAGGAGGCTCTTGACCTGATTGAGGAAGAGCGGCTTGCTGCGCAGCATTTCGGTCTCATTGCGCTTCACGCTGTCGCGGTCGCCGCGCTTGTACATCTCCTCCAGTATCTCATCTGTCACAGTGAAACCGGTGATGAAAGCATCAGCCGTAGGGTACTTAGCCTTCAGCTCGCCACGGTGGCGGTCTACGTACTCCAGGCAGAAGCTATTGAGGATGCCCTTGCCGCGGATGCCCTGATAGTAGCCGGAGTTGAGTGATGTATCTACAGGGACGAATATCTCAGGCACAACGCCACCACCGCCATATACTTTGCGGAGGTTCTTGGTATAGTAGGTCAGCGAGTCCGGGAATACCATATTGGTATCAGCACCAAAGAGCTCACCTGACTTGATACGCTTGGTGTACTCATCGTAGTAGTCTTTCTTGCCCTTGTCATACGGGCGCTGGATGCAGCGGCCGCTAGGGGTATAGTAGTGCGCTACGGTGAGGCGCACCACAGATCCATCAGGGAAGGCGTATGGCTTCTGCACCAGACCCTTGCCAAAGCTGCGGCGGCCTATCACGAGGCCACGGTCCAGATCCTGCATACAGCCCGAGAAGATCTCAGAGGCTGAGGCAGAACCCTCGTCTACGAGGACGATCAGCTTGCCATCTTTCATCGTGCCCTTATTGTCAGAGAAGTATTCCTCCTTGGGCGCGTGGGCACCCTTGGTGTAGACGATCAGTTCTTTCTCTCCCAGAAACTCGTCGCAGAGCTGGATGGCTGTCATGAGGTAGCCGCCGGTATTGCCCTGCAGGTCCATGATCAGGTCCTTCATGCCCTGGCGCTTCAGCTTCTCTACTGCACCAAAGAACTCTGACATAGTAGAGGCCGAGAAGCGGAGCAGCTTGACATAGCCCGTAGTAGAGTCTGCCATGTAGCTGGCATCTATGGAGTAGATAGGTATTTTGTCACGCTGTATCACAAAGGTGAGGAGCTCACTGCCGGCAGAGGCGCGGCGGATGCCCACCTTGACCTTAGTGCCCTTAGGGCCGCGCAGGCGCTTGATCACGCCGTCGTTGTCTATCTTGATACCAGCTACGGTGCTGTCGTTTATGGTCACGATCTTGTCACCGGCCTCGATGCCCACCTTCTCAGAGGGGCCGCTGGGGATCACCTCGAGTATCATGATGGTATCGCGCAGCAGCTGGAATGTGACACCGATGCCCTCAAAGTTTGCCACCAGCGGCTCGTCAGATTTCTTGAGGTCCTTGGCCAGGATGTAGCTGGAGTGCGGGTCGAGCTCTTCGAGCACTTTATTGATAGCTGCGTCGGTGAGCTTTTCTTTATTGACAGTATCGGTATAGTAGGAGTCGAGCAGGTGTAGCAGCTCGCGGTATTTCTCACCCTGATCTATGCCGGAGGTCTGTGCATGAGTAGGTCCGAAGCACAGTCCGAGTATCAGGACACACAAGATCTTTTTCAATGACATCTATTTATACGTGAATAATAGCACCTTTGCCATACGGCAAAAGGCGAAGTTAACAAACCTCGCTGACTTAACTCAAATTTCGGGTTTAGTCACCTAAAAAGCGCCGTTTCCGGCATATTTTCAGAGTTTTTGGCGATCCCCGCCAGATAATATACGCGCAGGCGGCTATTCTGTTATATTTATGGCCCTGTGTGGTATGCTTGTGGCTTTTTCGCATACTGCCTGGACATATACGAGATAAACAACAAACGATAAATGGAGTTCGATTTCAGAGCCATAGAAAAGAAGTGGCGCAAAGAGTGGGAGGCAAAGGGTATCTACCATGTGACCGAAGATGCCTCAAAATCAAAGTATTATGTGCTGGATATGTTTCCATATCCGAGTGGTGCGGGCCTGCACGTGGGGCACCCGCTGGGCTATGTGGCCTCTGATATCTATGCCCGCTACAAGCGGCTCAAGGGCTTCAATGTGCTGCACCCGATGGGCTTTGACGCCTTTGGCCTGCCGGCAGAGCAGTATGCTATCGAGACCGGTACACCGCCTCAGGTGACGACTGATAAGGCTATCGCGACCTACAAGGAGCAACTAGGCAAGATCGGATTCAGCTATGACTGGAGCCGCGAGGTGAAGACCTGCGATCCGAGCTACTACAAGTGGACACAGTGGATCTTCCTCCAGCTCTTTGGTAGCTGGTACAATCGTGAAAAGGATAAGGCAGAAAGCATCGACACGCTGATCGCGCGCTTCGCGCAAAGTGGTACGGATGGTTTTGCGCAGTTTGATAAAGAAGACCATGTGGCCTTCACGGCAGCGGAGTGGAAGGGCTTCTCAGAAGAAGAGCAACAACATATTTTGATGCATTACCGCCTGGCCTATCAGAGCTATAGCGAGGTGAACTGGTGCGAGGCGCTGGGCACCGTACTGGCCAATGACGAAGTAAAGGACGGCAAGTCTGAGCGCGGTGGCTATCCGGTTGAGCGGAGGAAGATGAGGCAGTGGTTCCTGAGGATCACGGAGTACTCTGACCGCCTGCTGCGCGGCCTCGATACGCTGGACTGGAGCGAGGCTATGAAGGATATGCAGCGCAACTGGATAGGCCGCTCTGAGGGCTGCCTGACGCGCTTTGACATAGAGGGCAAAGAGGGCAAGCTGGAGATATTTACGACGCGGATAGATACGGTGTTTGGCGCGACCTTCATGGTCATAGCGCCGGAGCATGAGCTGGTGGCATCTCTGACCACAGCTGCGCAGCAGAAGGAAGTGGATGACTACATCACCTATGTGAAAAGCCGCAGCGATATAGAGCGCCAACAGGAGAAGCGTGTGACCGGTGCCTTTACGGGCAGCTATGCGCTCAATCCATTTAATGGTGCCCGCATACCGATCTACCTGGCAGAGTATGTGCTGGCGGGCTATGGCACGGGTGCCATCATGGCCGTACCTGCAGATGATGAGCGCGACAGAAAGTTTGCGGAGAAATTTGGCCTGCCGGTGATAGAGGTGATAGACAAGAGTATGTACGCCGGCGCGACCATAGAGGACAAGGTGGGCAAGATGATCAATAGCGACTTCCTGAATGGGATGGAGGTGAAAGATGCCATCAAAGCCATGCTGGAGAAAGTGGAAGAGATGGGCATAGGCAAGCGCCAGGTGAACTACCGCCAGCGTGATGCGGGCTACAGCCGCCAGCGCTACTGGGGTGAGCCATTCCCTATCGTGTACAAGGGGGACCTGCCATACCCGCTGCCGGTGAGCGAGCTGCCGGTAGTACTGCCAGATGTGACGAGCTATAAGCCATCAGGAGATGGCCGCTCCCCACTGGCCAATGCGACTGAGTGGGTGAATACACCACATGGACAGCGCGAGACAGACACTATGCCGGGGTATGCTGGCTCTAGCTGGTACTTCCTGCGCTATATGGACCCGAATAATCCGGATGCCTTTGCGGCGAAGGAGAAGATAGACTACTGGGAGAATGTGGACCTCTACCTCGGCGGCAGTGAGCACGCGGTGGGCCACCTGCTGTACTCACGTATGTGGCACAAGTTCCTGCATGACCTGGGCTATGTGCCTACGGAGGAGCCTTTTCAGAAGCTGGTAAATCAGGGGATGATACAGGGGGTGAGTGCGTTTGCATACAGAATAGGACCAATGCATATCAATAGAGCCGATAGCAAAGTTACTATGCAGCCTACTAATGTGTACGTATCTCAAGGTATAGTAAAGGATTACTTTATCGATAATAAGTATGGTCCGGATATTTTTAAAGAAAATATCAAAAGGTCTTTAGGCAATGATTTTATAGATAAACATATCGAGTTTGGAGGAACGAATTTTGCACGCGTAGCTATGCATATTCCGATTAGCGCGGTTGGAAGTGGCGATCAGGTTAATCTTGATCTATTGCGCGAATGGCGAAATGAAATGAAGGACTCATATTTTGTCACGGAATCGGATGGTACTTTCTTATGTGAAAGATCCGTAGAAAAAATGTCCAAGTCCAAATACAATGTCGTCAATCCTGATGATGTGATCGAGAAGTACGGCGCGGATTGTTTCCGGATGTTTGAGATGTTTCTCGGGCCGCTGGATCAGTCTAAGCCGTGGGATGATCAAGGCATAGATGGCGTGGCGAAATTCCTGCGCAAGTTCTGGAGGCTCTTCTATGATGATAAAGGCGCTTCGCGCGTGAGCGATGAGGCGGCTACCGATGCAGAATACAAAGTGCTGCACAAGACGCTGAAGAAAATATCAGAAGATATCGAGCGCCTGGCCTTCAATACCTGCGTGAGCCAGTTTATGATCTGTACCAATGAGCTGATAGACCTGAAATGTACCAAGCGCGCCATACTGGAGCCGCTGGTGATCGCACTGGCACCATTTGCGCCATTCATCAGTGATGAACTGTGGGCGGCACTCGGTAAGAGTGGTAGTGTACATCAGGCAACCTTCCCTACCGTGGAGGAGAAATATCTGGTGGAAAGCTCCTTCAGCTATCCTATCTCGATCAATGGTAAGGTGCGTGCGAATCTGCAGTTTGATCTGAATATGGGCGAAGCAGAAGTAAAAGCAGCCGTACTGGCCAATGAGGTCGTACTGAAATGGACAGAGGGCAAAGAACCAAAGAAGTTCATCTTTGTTAAGGGTAGGATAGTGAATGTGGTGATCTAGTATGTCGAGACGCAATATTTTGCGTCTTCACATATGACAATCCAACCCCATAGAGACGCAATATTTTGCGTCTCTACATAAACGGAATAGATGCAATTCATCAAAGAAAAACAAAACCGTGTCTTCATCTTCCTCGCAGCATTCTTCCTGACGAATGCGGTGGTGGCAGAGTTTATGGGCGTGAAGATATTCTCGCTGGAGGATACCTTTGGCTGGTCTAAACATACGTTTCATCTTTTTGGTCAGGAGATCACGGGCTTTAGTCTGACCTGTGGCGTGATCCTGTGGCCTTTTGTGTTTGTCTTTACGGATATCATCAACGAATACTTTGGTACGCGTGGGGTACGGTTCCTGTCGTTTATCGCCGCGGCGATGATCGCTTATACCTATCTCATGCTGAATCTAGCTATCCACGTAGCGCCGGCCGACTGGTGGATACATACCTCACAGTACGGGAAGGACTTCGACTTCTCACATGCTTATAACGCCGTCTTTGGGCAGGGCAATAACATCATCGTGGGTTCGCTCATCGCGTTTATGATCGGGCAGATCACAGACGTGTATATTTTCCACTGGGTGAAGAAGAGAACGGGGGAGAAGTATATCTGGCTGCGCAGCACGGGATCTACGTTTGTCTCGCAGTTTGTAGATAGCTATGTGGTATTGTTCTATGCATTCTATTTTGCCTATCGGGGTACGAGCCAGCAGTGGCCGCTGGCGCTGGTCTTCGCCGTAGGCACAGTGAACTATATCTACAAGTTCATCATGGCCTTTGCGCTCACGCCGCTGATCTACCTGATACACGGCGCCATAGAGCGCTACCTCGGCCATGACCTGGCTAAGCGGCTGAAGGATGAGGCAGCGCGCGCTGACGATTAGATTTTAATACAGGTTTAACCGCAAAAACGCAGAAACGCTAAAGGAATTCCTGAAAATCTTTTGGACTCTTGGTGTTTTTAACGGTTAGTTTCTTTGAGGGATTTAAGTTCAAATCTGTAAATCGGTAATTCCGTAAATCTGTAAATCAATCCATACAGAAACCCCTATCTTGCCGGCACAAATCGCTGCATCATGATCAAAGACCTGCGCAAGTATGAGAATCTCCACGTGGCTTTCTGGCTGGTAAAGGATGCCTGCTGGTGCATGCTCTTCCGTCCGCTGGGTATGATCATGATCGTGCCGACGCTCTTTGTAGCGCTGCATATCACCTGGCGCACACGCCATGACATCACAGACCTCTATCACAATGTGGCCATCACCTTCTGGATCTGTGCCAATGCTACGTGGATGACGGGTGAATTCTTTTTCAATGACACACTGAGGCCATTTGCCATGGTGTTCTTTGCCATCGGCCTGCTGGTGGTGGGGATCTATTATGCCTTTATAGCACGCCGTATGCGCGATAGGGGGAATAATAATGAGCTGCTCTCGCAGTGAGCCATCCAAAACAAAAAGAGGAAGGTAGGACCTCCCTCTTTTTCATATATCGAGTTTCATTTTTCTCCTAAAACCCGCCGGCTCAGCACCGGTCAGGTTTTCTTTTCTTAGTAATTCAAAGGTACTTCATGCATCTTACGGACAGATTATGGCGCAGCTAAAGTTTTGATAGCCCAGCGTTATGAAATCGTAATGTATCTAAATCAGATAAGCTGAGATCAGCACTCTACTTTGCTGATCTCGTAAAAAGTGTAAGCAAGCACACCGCCCCCCTCGATGATAGAAGCTAGTATATACCACCAGGAAACAGGGGGCTCAGAGCCGGGCCGTAATCGTATAAAGAGAAGGCCTAATGTCTGCAACCATGCTAAGAGAATTAGACTGAACAAAACATATATAGCTAATAGGGCGGGAGTCGCCAGCCAGTCAAGCTTCACTGTATTTGCACTCGCGACGATAATGCAGCATAGTTGCGTGATCCCATTCACTATAGTCGCGCGCTGTAAGAAAGCTTTTAATTCCATTTATCGTGCTATAGTGATCTTTTGATTAGCGGTTATACCCCTGCTTACAGTCCGGAGGCTATATATGCCATCTGCCAGGCCAGCGGTCGATATGGTCATCTCCTTACCAGCAGTACTACCTCTCCATACCACTGCGCCCGCCATATTATACATATATACAGCATCGATATCATACTGTGCTGTGATATGAATGGTATTGGTCGCAGGATTAGGGTATGCGGTCAGATCGCCACTTGATATCTCAGCTATACCTACAGTATATCCTACCATCGGAAGGTCTGCATAGCTATCCCAGTTGATAGCATTATTGGCTACCAGTGGGTTGAGCAGCGTGTCCAGGCTTTTATTAGGATACGTGGCTGCATCGTTATTCATATTGCGGTTGAAGGCAGGATAGTTGCTGGAGGTGACATCGAGCCTGATCTTATGCCCTGTCAGAAAGGTATTGCAGGTGTATGGCATTTTCAGATCGATATGATAAGTCTGCCCTGGTACAATACCTGCGGTGTCAGCAGCTGTATTCCCATTGCGGAAGCGCATGCGGAAAGGCGCATGATCCAGTATCATAGACCTGCCATCAGGATATACATCTGTGAGGCGTACCTCAAAGTCTGTATCATATCTGTCAGAAGAGACGCTGAGATGCACTACTACATTGCCACGCAGCACGGCATCCTGAGTGAGCGGCAGTGTAGTGAACATGGCTATATCATTTCTGCTCTCTACGGTGTCTGACTGGTCATATGGGCCCTGCGCCAGGTCACTACGCAGCGTAGGGCCGCCGTAGGTAGGTGAGGGATCTGCAGGATCATAGCTATAGCTCACTGCACCGCTGGCTATATCCGGAGGATAGTTGTCCAGGTAGTGATCCGGGTGCATATAGAACCGCACAGTGTCGGACCCTGTCGGGGGCCAAACACTGCTACTATGCCAGGTGTTTTCACCCATCTGGTAGTACTGTACCACAGGGCTTTGATCCCAGCCGTTGGCCTGAGAGCGCAGGTAGTAGTCAAAGTAGCGCAGAGCGAGCGAATCATTCCACCCCGCAGCATTAGTGTAGGTGAGCTGGCCCTGTGTAGCAGTACCTACGTGCGCAGTGCTGTGCCCGCCGTGTGCCCAAGGGCCCATGAGCAGCCTGTGCTGGCTGCCGGTACCTGCCGGAGAGCGCTGCACGATAGCTGGAAAGAACTCCAGCATGTCCTTCACATTGTGATCATACCAGCCACCTATCATAAAGCAGGGTACTCGGATACTATCGGGATAGAAGTTAGTACTCTCGGTGACCTGCCAGGCAGTGTTATAGACCTGGTTATTCATCACGGCGTTTTTCAGGCC
The DNA here is from genome assembly GCA_964571705.1 of uncultured Chitinophagaceae bacterium. Taxonomy (GTDB): domain Bacteria; phylum Bacteroidota; class Bacteroidia; order Chitinophagales; family LD1; genus UBA1941. Next base: position 16,864 of record CAZNDJ010000014.1, on the reverse strand, counting down.
GAAGCCTAGTTGATCCAGCTTGTCCAGGTACTCGGTGCGCAGGTCTCCATTAGGATAGTACTCGTAGAATGAGAACTGCGGCGCTGCCACGCTGGGATTGATGCAGGTGAGGTGCGGTGGATTATATTTGGCGGTTTGAAACTGGACCTTGCCTAGTGCGGAAGCACCGGCTGTACCGATCTTACCATTGCTCCAGGTCTGTGATGCGATCCACTCTACCACATAGTAGCCATCCAGCCCTTGCGGAGGTGCATTGAGCGTAGCTGCCTGAGCCGAGCCATAGAATCCCCGCCAGTCTACGATCACAAATATGTAGTTGCTGCCATTGATATTACCATTTACGCCGAGTGGTAGGGCATTGGCCCTGTAGAGGAGCCTGTTATACGGCGTCTGTATCAGGATCACTGGACCTGATGACATGCCAGATGGTATATAAATATCGGCAGCTAGCTTTCGCCCATCGCTCATAGGTATCGAGTCTACGATCGGAGTGAGGATAGCAAAACTATGAAGAGAAAGAGCAAGCGAAAGCGTAAGTAGCAAGTGCTTCATGAGAGATAGATTTTATAAGTAGGACAGGAAGATGTAATGAATGTTTAATCTTCTGAAAGAAATAACAAGGGCTTGTATCAGCGCGCAATGATCATGGCACGCACCTGTTGTATCATTCCATTCTGGAAGCGCGCATAATACACTCCTGTAGCGTAATCCTCATTTTCAAACCTAACGCTGTAGCGGCCTGCTGTCATATCCTGATCTATCGGAGTGCGCAGCAGCTTGCCTGTACTATCAAAGACCTGTATCATGGTGTGCCCTCCGGCTGTGGTGAAAGTGATATCTGTAGCTGAGGTAAACGGATTTGGATAGTTGCTGATCAGGTTGACACCCGCGTTTTGATTGATCTCATGTACGCCTGTGGTGCAATCTGTGTTTTGCACGAGGGCGAGCTGCTGATAGTTGGCCAGCAAAATACTGGATACATCAGCCGGCGGTACGCAGAACCAATCTGTCAGCATAGAAGCGTATACAGACCGGAAGTCATACTGCATTGGTATGTTATCATTATCCGTAGGAGATGATGGCAGGGTCGGGCTATTGCCGGTGATGCCAGAGACGACTTTATTGCCAAAGATAAACAGCGGAGCTGCGGCACCGTGATCCGTACCGCGGCTGGAGTTGGATATGATGCGCCGGCCAAACTCTGAGAAGGTCATACCTACTACGCGGTCTGCCACTCCGAGCTGCTGTATATCGTCCTGGAATGTCTTGACAGCATCAGATAGTTTTTTCAGCAGGTCTGCATGTTTGCCTGCTGTGGTGTCAGAACTATCTACCTGATCCGCATGTGTGTCAAAGCTGCCATCACTGGCCATGCTCACCATGTATATGCGTGTCTTGAGACCACCTGCTATGAGCCGTGCTACTACTTTGAGCTGATCGCCTAGGTCATTATTAGTGGGATAAGTGAGCTGCGAGGTAGTGACAGAGTTCCATGCTGCGGTGATCACACCTGCGTATTGATTGGTCTGTGAGGCTACCGTCCGGATGTAGGTCAGTTCGGCGCCCGCAGGTGTAGCTGGTGCCGGATCAGGCGCGCCACCTACCAGATTGTAGATGCTGGACGGGTCGGCTACGGCCATTGCCATATTCACTGCTGGCCCCTGAAATACAGGTGAGAGGAAATAGCCTATCTGCATGGCTAGTGGATCCGGCATATCGGTATTAGGATATCCTGTAGGAAAGTTAGGATACTCATAACTAAGGTAGCGCCCACTCCAGCCCGTATTGAGTACCTGGTTTGAGTCTGCACCTGTGAGCCAGATATCAGTGGCGCGGAAGTGAGAATAGTTAGGGTCAGGATAACCTACGTCACGCACGATGTGCAGCTTGCCATTATTGTAGAGCTGCTGCAGTCCTGTGAGGGACGGATGCAGACCCGTAGTGGTAGCGCCATTCAGCGTCAATACACGGTTTTGGGGAATAAGTATATTATTGCGCGCAGCTGAGAGGATGCTGTATTCGTCCAGTGGTATCACAGTATTGAGGCCGTCATTGCCACCCACCATCTGTATCAGTACGAGTACATGATCGTTATTGGCACCTGACAGTGCGGCCATGAGCGGTGAGGCACCATAAGCTTTGACCGACAATCCATTCAGGAAGGCAGGCAATACTGCCACCGGAGCTGCCTTGAGGAAATCTCTTCTTTTCATTTCGCTTCTGTTTTATTGAGTGGATCAGGCCAGGTGATATTCAGACAGGTTCATCAGATACTTCATCATGATCTGCAGCTTGCCTTCTACTATGCTGCGTGTAGTCGGGTCAGATGGATTGGCTATGTAGTTGTTCCACGCGGTGGTCCAGTAGCCGTTGCTTGTTTGCCCGCCGAGGAGGCCATAGATACGGATGTAGTCCTTCGTGCTCTGCGATACATCTATCATATACAGGTAGTCTATCGCGTCACTCACTACTGCAGCTGGGTCGGTAGGGTCGGGTAGGCTGGCACAGAAATTCAACACATTGATCTTAACTGTAAAGGTATTGACAGGCACACCGACGTAGACCAGTCCGTCCGTTATCTGATTGCGCAGTGGTAGCGTGGAGTTATTGATCCATAGCTCGTAGTACTGCGGGTACTGGTAGTACGATGGCCAGCCAGATACGCTGGGCGGATCCAGCACATCCTGACCGAGCACCACTGAGTAGTACCCCAGTGTCATCCATGCCTTGTATGAGTCTATGATCGCAGAAGAAGCAGGCATAGCCACACCATATTCGCGTACGAGTCCTACGAGAAAGTCTGTAGGCGACTTGATGATACACCCCCTGTTGAGCATATCAAAGAAGTGTTCACTTTTGAATAGCTGGGAGAGGACAGGCGTGATATTATAGCCGCCGGTGCGGAAAGTATCAGCCAGTGGCTCTATGATATTGGTCTCTATAGTCGCATCTATGTCAAAGTAGACGAAGTAGCGGTATAGTTTGCGGCAGATAAACTTAGCCGTCTCCTGCTGAGCGAAGATCATAGTGAGCAGGTCATCCAGCTCATTGGCTCCATTGGTACCGCTTTGCCCTGCTATGACTACGTTATTGTAGAAAGATGAAAATTGCTTGTCAGTACTATCGTGCTTAGTAGGGTCAAAGTAGGACGTGAGCGTACCTGCATTGATCCGGTAGCCGGTGAGGACACGGGCAGCAGCACGTACATCATCCTCCGTGTAGTGGTTTGGCAGGTCTTTGCCTACAGTGAAAAGCTCCTGTAGTTCACGCGCATAGTTCTCATCTGGTGCGGTGTTGGTATTCAGGTAGCCATTGAGATAAAACAGCATGGCTGGATCCAGTGTGATCGCTTTGACAAAGTCTTTGAAATTGCCCAAAGAATAGGTCCGGATAGTAGAAATATAGCGGTAACCACCTACCGGCTGCACGTAGGATGATAGCTGCGTAGCAAAGTGGTCGTGCCAAAAGAGCACGAGTTTCTCCTCTATGCTGCGCTGTTGATTGATCATATTGCCATAGCACCAGCCTTTTAGCGATACGGCCCTCGGACCTAGCGCATTGGGCTGATTGGTCGTATCATTGACCCAGGTCTGGCCAAAGGGGACGACAGCATCCGTAAAGTTTGCGTTGTTGTAGTTATTCACCGGAGGTGAAGGAACGGTCTGCGGCGTGAGCAGCTCATCTACTGCCTGGCTCATAGTGAGGGTGAGCAGGTGGTCCACATCGCTTTTCTTAGCGCCAAACATAGTGCGTTTCAGCAGATGTACGGCCTCCTTGCGGCCCCAGGTGCCGGCATAGGGTGTCAGGGTAGAGGTGACGGAGCGCGAGGCCCCTGCATGATGTGCATAGGGTACATTGGGCTCGGCGGCAGGGCGTAGCAGGTCATTCATAGCAGTATATTTTGATGGCGGCACTCTGGTGCCAATACCGGTAGACGTTGGATTGTATTAAAGATAAAAAGTTTAAATGATGAGATGTACACATTTGGTGGGATGTGCAGGTCAGCTGACCAATATCATTTACAAGCATTGATAATGAACGCTAAATAACCTTTATAGATTTTAATTGCGATATTGGGCGCATACTATCACTATGGGCATCGTATCCGGTATCGTCAAACGTCTCATCCTGCCGCAGCACCTGTGGCGTGTCATCAGCCTGCAGAGAAACCGCAAAAAGGTAAACCGCACCTATGATGATGCGCAGCTCAAACTGTACCATCAGCTGCTGCCGGGAGACTTCCTGCACTACGGCTACTTTGAGGATCCGGAAGTCGCACCGCAGGATATCACCATCCGCATGATCTACGAGGCGCAGGGTCGCTACGGGCAGAATATAATAGACCTGATACAGGATAAGGACAGCGAGATACTGGACGTAGGCTGCGGCATGGGTGGTTTGCTCCGCCTCATGAATGCACGGAACTACAAAGCCATAGCACTCACCCCCGACAAAAATCAGGTACATCACATCACGCAGACTTATCCCAACCAGGTACTCGGCTGCCGCTTTGAGGATATGGATATGATGGGCAATGAGGGGCGTTTCGGCACCGTGATCACTTCTGAGTCGCTGCAATACCTAAATCAGGATATAGCATTGCCAATGATTCTCAAACTCCTGAAACCCGGTGGGCGCTGGATAGCCTGCGATTATTTTCGCACGGGAGAGGCCAGTGAAAAGAGCGGGCATCAGTGGCCATCCTTTCTGGAGAAGCTGGAGAAGTATGGTCTCAAGATCACCTCACAGCGCGATATCACACCACACATCCTGCCCACCATTTCCTACGTACACATGTGGGCTACACAGATCGGCATGCCTATCAAAGAGTTTGCACTCGGCAAACTGAAAGTCAAAGCACCTGGTATACACTATGCACTGGAGGGCAGCCTGCCACTCATAGAGCAGAAGATAGACAAGAATATCAGGACCATCGACCCTGTAGAATTTGCAGCTACTAAAAAGTATATGCTACTGGTGATGGAGAAAGTTTAGTTATCCTCCTACGTCTGTATCACACCCACATTGAATGGACGTGTGACAGGTGCGTTATTTGCCGCTTCGATGCCCATAGAGATCATCTTGCGGGTATCAAGCGGATCGATGATGCCATCAGTCCACAGGCGGGCAGCAGCATACTTAGGGTCGAGTGTGCGGTTATACTTAGCCTTGATGTCATCGAGTATCTTCTTCTCTGCCTCCGGCTCGATGGTCTCGCCCTTGGCTTTGAGCTGGCTTACTTGTATTTGCAGCATCGTCTTGGCTGCCTGCTCGCCGCCCATCACGGCTATCTTGGAGCCCGGCCATGCGTAGATGAGGCGTGGGTCATAGGCTTTGCCGCACATGGCGTAGTTGCCCGCGCCGTAGCTATTGCCTGCTATGATAGTAAACTTAGGCACGACAGAGTTTGCCACAGCGGCTACGAGCTTTGCGCCATCCTTTATGATGCCACCCTGCTCTGAGCGTGAGCCGACCATAAAGCCCGTCACGTCCTGTATGAATACCAGCGGTATCTTCTTCTGGTTGCAGTTCATGATAAAGCGGGCAGCCTTGTCTGCGCTATCAGAGTATATCACCCCGCCAAACTGCATCTCACCTTTCTTGCTCTTCACTACTTTGCGCTGATTGGCCACGATGCCTACTGCCCAGCCATCTATGCGGGCATAGCCGCAGATGATAGACTGGCCATAGAGCTCTTTGTAGAGTTCTATCTCACTATTATCTACGAGGCGTTTGATCACCTCCATCATGTCGTATTGCTTTGCGCTATCCTCTGGGATGATGCCATAGATGTCTGCTTCTTTCAGCGCAGGTTTCGCAGGTGTGGCGCGGTCGTAGCCTGCTTTATTGCCACGGCCCATCTTGTCTACCAGCTGGCGGATCTTCTCTATGCACTCCTCGTCATTCTTCATCTTGTAGTCCGTCACACCGCTGATCTCGCTGTGCATGGCTGCACCGCCGAGCGCTTCGTTGTCTATATCCTCACCTATGGCAGACTTCACGAGGAAAGAGCCTGCGAGGAATACAGACCCTGTACCCTCTACGATCAGCGCCTCATCACTCATGATAGGCAGGTACGCACCACCAGCCACACAGCTGCCCATGATAGCCGCTATCTGCGGGATGCCGGCTGACGACATGATCGCATTATTGCGGAAGATGCGGCCAAAGTTCTCTTTATCCGGAAAGATCTCATCCTGCATAGGCAGGAAGGCACCAGCGCTGTCTACCAGGTATATGATAGGGAGGCGGTTCTCCATCGCTATTTCCTGTGCACGCAGGTTCTTTTTGCCGGTCATAGGAAACCACGCTCCGGCCTTCACCGTAGCGTCATTAGCCACGATCATGCAGAGGCGGCCTTTCACATAGCCCAGCATAGTCACTACTCCTGCACTAGGGCAGCCACCCTGCTCGGGATACATATCGTATGCGGCAAAGAGGCCCACCTCCAGCTGAGGCGCTCCCTTGTCTGTGAGCAGGTCTATACGCTCACGGGCTGTGAGTTTACCTTTCTCTTTATGACGATCTATGGACTTTTTGCCACCGCCTGCTTTGATCTGTTCGCCCAGCTTGCGCAGGTCGGAGATCATTAGCTTCATATTGTCTTCATTACGGTTAAACTCGAGATTGGCCTTGTCGCTCATGTACTATGTGGATTTTTTGGCGACGCTAATATAGAAGAATACTAAAGAATGGATAATGACACGGAAAGGAGCAATAAAAAAGGGCAACCTGTTCAGGGCTGCCCTTCCGTTTTCATGGTCGATTATCTTGGCGACCAAAGGTCTAAAGTGGCCGGCGTGACACAATGTTAGTATAGAGTATTGTCATGTGCAAGGTAGAAGAGGGTCAATCTCTTAGGAAATGTATAAGCGTGCAATCCCATGTATGAGCGTGTAATATAATTTTGCGCTGTGGCAATTCATGGTATTTTTAGCACAATGAAAGAGGACCTGCTGCACTATATCTGGCGCTATAGCCTTTATGATACCATCCGCCTGCAGACCACAGCGGGTGAGCCGGTGCAGATCATCAGGCCCGGCCAGTATAATACTGATGCAGGGGCAGATTTCACCAACGCCAGGATACGGATAGGGGAGACGCTGCTGGCCGGCAATGTAGAGATACATGTGCGCCAGGGAGACTGGTATGCACACCAGCATGATCATGATGCTGCCTACAATAACGTGATCCTGCATGTGGTATATGATACAGATGCTTCACCCACACTACTGCAAAACGCCCAATCGCTACCAGTGCTAAGCCTGAAGGATCACATCCCCGCCGCACTGCTGCATCGCTATGAGATACTGAAGGGCGGTCTGGACAAGATCCCATGTGCAGGGCTGATCAAGTCTTTGCCACAGGACACTTCACTTGCATCCTTTTATGATCGGCTGGTGATAGAGCGCCTCCAGGGCAAGGTGGCAGTCATAGAAGCTATGCTACAAAAGTCTCACAATGACTGGGACCAGGTCGCCTTTCAAATGATAGCCAGCTACTACGGCGGTACGGTGAATAAGCATCCCTTCCAGCGGCTGGCTGCATCACTGCCACTGAATATCGTACACAAACACCGTGCGGATGCTAAACAGATAGCTGCGCTGCTCTATGGACAGGCCGGTATGCTGGAGGCAGAACATGATGATGAGTACCCGCGCAGCCTGAGGCGCGAATATACGTACCTCAGAAAGCTCCACGCTCTCCAGCCATTGCAGCTACATGAGTGGAAGTTTTTCCGGGTGCGGCCTGCCAGTTTCCCTACGGTCAAGATCGCTCAGCTCGCAGCGCTGCTGGTCAGGGAGCCGCATCTATTCAGCGGACTGCTGGGCTGTGGGGATATGAAGGCGCTGCACAGCTTCTTTGAGGTGGATGTAGATCCCTATTGGCACGATCATTACCAGTTTGACAAGCCGTCCGGCAAGGGAGCGACACGTATCGGTGATATGCTGACAGATATCGTGGTGATCAATGGTGTGGTACCACTGCTATTCACCTATGGCCGCTACAAAGATGATGAGAAGCTATGCCAGCGTGCGCTGGATATGCTCTATGAGGTAGCTGCAGAGGATAATGCCATCATCCGCATGTGGGATGGCCTGGGCATACCTGCGCGTACTGCCAATGATACACAAGCGCTGCTACAACTGCGAAACGAATACTGCCTCAATGCCCGCTGCCTGCAATGCCAGATAGGCCATCAGCTGCTGAATATAAAAGCCTAAAGAGTTGGCATGTCAGCCAACAAAATCAGACAGCTGCGGTTATATCTTTTAACAGGGAGTGCTTGCAGCCGTGCTGCGCTATTAGTATCTTTGGTGATAGCAGGTGATATATGAGATTAGACACATTTAAATTTCTCGTGGAGTATAATGCTTTTGGCGTTTGCACCAAGGTGGGTGATAAGCTGGGCATGCCTATCAAAAATATCCGCCTCTTTTTCATCTATGCATCCTGCCTGACCATCGGCTCTCCGCTGATCGTCTATATGATCCTCGCCTTTTGGCTCAAGCTGCGCGACTACGTGCGCGGCAGCCGCAATCCGGTGTGGGATTATTGATAATTTGAAGATGAGAAAATTTGAAAATGAAACAGCCATTAAGAATATCCTAATGGCTGCCATTATTATTGAGATGTTGCTTTCATCAGCACATCTTCAAATTTTCAAATCATCACATTCCGATCATCCATTTACCTTCTTGTGATCCGCCAGGAATTTTTCCAGGCCGATGTCAGTCAGTGGGTGCTTGAAGAGTCCCTTGATAGATGACAGTGGGCAGGTAGCGATGTCAGCACCGGCCTCAGCGCACTGCGTGATGTGGAGCGCACTGCGGATAGAGGCAGCGAGTACCTCTGTCTCATAGCCATGTATGCTGTAGATATTTACGATCTGGCTGATGAGTTGTACGCCCTCCCAGCCGCTATCATCCACACGGCCTATGAAGGGTGATACCATGGTAGCACCCGCCTTGGCAGCCAGTATAGCCTGGCCGGCAGAGAATATCAGCGTACAGTTTGTCTTGATGCCATTATCACTAAACCACTTGATGGCCTTTACGCCTTCTTCTATCATTGGCACTTTCACTACGATGTTCTTGTGCAGGGCCGCGAGCTTCTTGCCTTCTTCTATCATGCCTTTGAAGCCTGTAGAGATCACTTCTGCGCTCACGGGGCCATCTACTATATTGCATATATCTACGTAGTGCTGGAGCACAGCCGCATCACCTTTGATGCCTTCTTTGGCCATCAGTGATGGATTGGTAGTGACGCCATCCAGGATACCCAGGGCAGCAGCTTCTTTTATCTCGTTGAGGTTAGCGGTGTCTATGAAGAATTTCATTACGGAGGTGTTGTTGGTTTATGAATAGTAAAGGAATGCAGCGAATGAGATGCCAAAGATAAAAACGACTATAGAAAAAACTGCAGATGTGGACGAAAGGTGGAGAGAATCTTCGACGAGGGGAAATAAAAATAGGGCAAGTAACTCATGTCGCACCGCTCAACCGCCTACCCTTGCTTCGTTTCCGACCTGGGGGAGTGAGCAGGAGCTGGTCGCATGAGGCTCGCCCCGCCGCGAATATAGTAATTCCGCTATTGGCTCCAAGAGCAGATGCGATTTTTTATTTCTGCGCAGAGGGGAGATGGCGCTGCAGCTCAGTCCTGGAGATGAATTTTCCTCCCATGCGTTCCAGATGTGGCGTGTGAAACTGGCAGTCCACCAGGTCGTAGCGTCCACTGCGGCAGAGGTGGATCAGTGCCACCTTGGACGCAGAGGGCGCGAGGCTAAACATGCTCTCGCCGCAAAACACCCTGCCGATCACCACACCGTATATACCACCCACCAGGCGCTCGCCCTCCCATATCTCTACAGAGTGGGCTATACCCCTAGCGTGGAGCGAAAGGTACGCTTCTATCATCTCCTCTGTGATCCAGGTGCCATCCTGCCCCGCGCGAGGCACGGAGGAGCACTGCTGTATCACTCCGGCAAAGTCCCTGTCCTCTGTCACGGTGTACCGCTCAGAGCGCAGGAGCCGCTCCATGCTGCCTGAGACATGTATGCCATCAGCATAGATCACAAAGCGCTCATGCGGGCTGTACCAGCAGATCGGATCACCCGCAGAGTACCATGGGAAGATGCCATTCTGATAAGCTAGTAATAGACGCTCAGCAGAGAGGTCTCCGCCCACGGCCAGCCAGCCGTCCTCCTCTGCCAGAGAGGGATCGGGAAATATCAACGCATGGCTCAGGCGAAACACCATGCTGCAAAAATACAACTACGCGGGGAAATACTCCTGCACGAGTGCCTGCACCACCTCCTCACTCAGTGGCTTGATACGGAAGTCGGTGATCAGATCGCTATACTCAGCCGCAGCACGGGCGCGGTCATCCGGATTGAGCGAGCCTGTGAGCATAAAGATCTTCAGGCCATTCTTGCGACCATATGGATCAGGCATGGCCCGAAATTTTGTGAGCAGTTCAAAACCATTTAATGCTGGCATATTGATATCCAGAAAGATAATATGTGGCATTGGGTAAGCACTATTATTCTCCTCAGCCAGGCTGCGCGTGAGATAGTCCAGGCCATCTATGCTGCCCTCCACGCTGCGCACATCATAGGGCACCTCAGCGCGCTCTATGATAAAGCGGTGGTAGAAATTATCCGCATCGCTATCGTCTATCAGTAGTATCAGGCCGCGATTACTCATACCGTGGGTTTTGGTGATTAGTATTCATGGGGTCAGGCCGGGAAAGTAAAGAAGAACGTACTGCCATGTCCAGGCACAGATTCTACCCATATCCTGCCACCATGCAGTTCTACTATTTTCCTGCTGGTGGCCAGGCCTACACCGGTGCCACTATACTGGTTTTGGCCATGCAGCCGCTGGAAAATAACAAACACGCGTTCACTATATTCCTTATCAATACCTATGCCATTGTCTTTTACAGCAAATAGCCATTGGCCGTTCTGAGCTGCTGCTTCGATCTGTATCAAAGGCGAAACTCCTGGTTTGCAGTATTTAATGGCATTGTTGATGAGATTGAGAAATAGCTCATGCAGTTCGGCCTTATTGGCTCTAAGTACAGGCAAAAATCCAACCTCTACCTGAGCGCCAGACTGCCGTATGGCGGTGCTGATATCGCGCTGTACTGCACTCACTACTTCTGCCGTGTCGATATTTTCCACCACATGGTGGCGCCCTACACGTGAGTACATGAGCAGGTCCCGGATGAGCGCTTTCATCCGTTCTGAGGCATTCACTATATAGTCGAGGTAGACCTCAGAGTCTTTATCCAGTTTGCCTTGCTGCTTCTCCTGAAACATGCTCACGAAGTTAGTGATCGTACGGAGTGGCTCCTGCAGGTCGTGCGAGGCTACGTAGGCAAACTGCTCCAGATTGTTATTGGTCACCTCTAGTTTGCGCGCGTATTCACGCAGGGCCAGGTGGTCCAGTTTTTTCTCACTGATGTCGCGGATAGCGGCACATACCCACAGGCCCTCGTCGGTCTCCAGCGGACTGAGGCTGATCTCTACCGGAAATTCTTCTCCGGTTTTGCGCCGTCCGTACAGTTCCAGGTCTATGCCCATGGTACGCATTTTCGGATCAGCAAAGTAATGTGACCTGTGCCCGGGATGAACTGCTCCAAAACGCTCCGGTATCAGTATCTCCACAGGCCGGCCTATGAGCTCACCACGCGCATAGCCAAATACTTTTTCAGCTTGCTCATTGACCAGCCTTATGGTACCGGCTTTATCTACGATGGTCATGGCATCCGGAGCAGACTCCAGCATGCGGCGAAACTTATTTTCTGCCGTGCCTAATTCGGTAGCCAGGTGATTGATCTCCTCGGCCAGTACGCCTATCTCGTCTCTGGAAAATACTTCGGCCTTGTCATCGAAGTCTCCGCGTGCTATGGCCTTTGCGGCACGGATGATCTCTTTTAGCCCCCTCTGTATGCCCCGGCTCACGGAAAATGCAAGTAGCAGTCCTGTGATCTCTACCGTGAGCGCTACGCCAAATAGCAATCGTAGTATCACAAACTCCAGCCAGCGTGAGCCCTCGCCGAGCGCAAAGGAGAAGTTGTCTTCCAGTATGGTGAGGTTTTCATTAGTTTGCTGCACATCTGCCTCCAATGTGTCTATCACCTCTCGGCTGGGGTGGCCAGATGTGATCTCCCGGTGCAGTTGCTCTGCCAGTGGTATCAGTCGCATGATCTGCGGGTCTGCCTGTGTCCATGCGTCTATGGCTTTGCTCAGGTGCGGCTCCCGGTGAAATCTCACCATGAGCCGGATCATGCCATCTATATCGTCAGGATCATTGCGCCCCTGGAGAAATCCTGCCCGCGCAGCCTCCCAGTCCACAGGCTCCCGCAGCATCGCCTCGCGGGCCAGATGATCTCCCAACGGCACTTTCATAAAGAGCAAAAAATTCTGATAGTCAGCCTCGTGATATGAGTGGCCATACTTCTGCAGATGATAGACGGCATCTTTCTGTCCCTTGGACCAGAGACCCTCACCACCTACATAGGCGCGTACCGAGGAGAGCGTATGGATGGCAAACCATAGCGTGAGCAGCTCCACGGCTATCAGAGTAGCCATGATACCTACGGTAAAGTTGAGTTTGCGGGATATGGATATATCCCCAAACCATTGGGTAATAGATCGTTCTTTCATTAATAACGAGGGGTCCGGTAAAAGTGGCTCATCTCTGTAGGTCAGAGGGCTCGGGAGGCTGGGTACTAACCTAAAAATACATCGAAACAAGTAGAACTATATTTGCCTTCGGCAAATTCGCTGTATTGTCAGCCTAAACACATGGTATAAGCGGCGAACACAATTATGCACAAATACTATAGTTGGCGCAACATTATTTCCTTGTTGTCAAATGAGCTAACAATCAATTGTTTGGCTCGATACCATAGGTGCGTGCAAAACGAATCAAAGCCTCCGCCTCTGACACGATATAGCCATAGGCCTCTTGCTCACCCTGCTTAAACTGTGCCAATTTGCTGACTACCTCTTTGAGGATGGCATTGGCATTGCGGCCGGCATTGACCTCTGCCATGAGGATCTCATCTGCCAGCCCGGTATAGCCATGGCGCTGTAGTATTTTTTTGATGGTAGATATGTAGAAGCGCCAGTTCATATTTTAGTATTGAGTAGTGTGTATTGAGTATTGGGTAAAATGCAAGATGCAGCGGATCAGAGTGTATTATCTCACTACTCAATACACATTACTCAATACTAATAACCGCCAAGGTACTTCCTCAAGAACCATTCCGCTGAGAGCAGCAGGAGTATGAGGAAGAATATCCATTTCAGGTTGATCGCACTCTCGGTCAGGAAGGTGTCATAGAGCACCGGTTTCAGTACATTCTTTGCCAGCAGGTCGTCCGCTATCTTATCAAAGTCACTGGCATGGTACATTTGCCCGCCGTGCTGTGCAGCTAGCTGATACATCACCTTGTGGTCGGCTACGGTGCGTAGCTCCTCCAGCTGTAGCGGAGAGATGCTGAACCGGCCATCCGCCTTGTAGCTATTTGCGCCGAGCTTGACAGAAGCCGTGTAGGAGTAGGTGCCTACCGGCAGGAAGCCTGCATTCAGCGTGTAATAGTTGTCCGTCTTGTTCATTTTAAACGGATACTCCTTGCCGTCTTCGCTGCGCAGCTTCAGGTCTACATCCGGTGTGTTGACCATCTCATAGGCCGCATTATACAGCTGCGCATCAAAGGTCACTGCTTCATTATCCTGGAATATATTCTTAGGCAGGTTCACGCGGAATGGGCGCTTGTCGCCTTTCACCGCCAGGTATTGTACCGTCTTATTTACGATCTCGTCAAAGGCGTCAAAGTTCTTATTCTGCATGTAGTCGTACATGCGCCAGCGCCAGATACCCTCACCGGCTATGATGCCTATCTTGCTATCCAGTTGATCTGCAAACATCCACAGCGGGAAGTCTGTCTCTACGTTATTGATCCGCTGTGTGATCAGTACCTGAGAGGCACCATTCACCTTAAACTCGCCAAAGAAACACTGCAGCGGAGGAAATTTGGCGATAGCCTGCTGCGTGGCATCTGATACGGTAAATAGGTTAAAGTCCTTGCTCACCTTGGCCGTCACATCGTTAAACCTGCTGTTATTGCCAGCTATGGTCAGTGCGGTCTCAGCCTTGGCCAGCGCAGACGGCGAGGTCTCAGAGCCTACTACAAAGAGCACTGACTTCTTCAGCGCCTTGGCTTGCGCCAGTATGTTGTCCGCATTGTAGCTGAGTGAGGGGAGCTGATGCAGGATGATCAGGTTGTAGTCATTCAGCTTACCGGCAAAGTCTGCAGCGTAGGCTACATCCAGCTGGTAGTTCTTGTTGGACTCTATGGCCTGCTTCAGCGCTGCTATGTCAGGGTGTGGTGAGGCTGCTACGATCAGTATCTTCTGGCGGCCATCCAGCACCTCTACGAAGATATCTTTGACGTTGTTCTTGTACGTCACCTCGCCGGGCAGGTTGGTCAGGGCGAGCTGGTAGTGCGCTATGCCCGCCTTGCTGGCTGGTATGATGAAATCAAACGAGGCATTAAAATCATCTGAACCGATGATGATATCCTTGCGGCTGAGTTGCTTCACACCGCCATCTATCTCTGATACGATCAGCGTCGCATTTTTGCCATTGAGGAAAGTGGCCTCCACATCAGCCCTCACAGCAAACTGGTCATTCAGGTATGTGATCTTATTGTAGTAGACATTGCCAAACTTCAGGTCCTTTGGTATAGTGGTATCGCCGAGAGCCACGGAGTAGATCGCATAGGTAGACTTGGCTGCGCTGTAGACGGGGTTGATGCCCTGATTATAGATACCGTCTGAGGCTATGACCACCGCGCCGAGATTCTGATTGTAGTAGAGGTCGTTGATATTCTCTATGGCATCGGATATGTTGCTCACTTTAGCGCCAAAGGTGTAGGCGTCAGACTTCTTCAGCTCAGAGCCAAAGGTGTATGGCACTACATCATATTTAGAGGAGAGCTTGTCAGTCAGCGCCTGCAGCTTCTGTACATAGGCGGCAGAGTCGCCGGCTTTGAAGCCATTGCGCACCGACTCGCTATTGTCTTGCAGGATGGCTACGATAGGTTTGTAGGTCTTTGTATTGCGATAGCGGATGAAGGGCGACATCAGCAGCACCGCCAGTATGGTCACCGCCAGAAAGCGGAAGGCCGCCATGCCCCACTGAGCCCAGGGCCGTTGCACGCCATCCTGACGGAAGGATCTGTCTCTGTAGTACAGCCCTGCCGCATAGGCCGCGCCCAGCGCGATACAAAGGATGATACACCACCAGGGATATGCGAAAGAGATGCCGGAGTTCAAGTACGCGATTGATTTAAGGTTGCCGGTAAAGATGGTAAATATAGGGGAAATGGGGGAGGGGGATATGCGACCTACTACGTTTTGCGGGGCACAATAAAAAAAGCCGGTCCTCATCAGACCGGCTTCAGATGTTTTTAGAGCATCATATCATGGTGCGCAGGTATGGCCGGATTCCCATGTATAGAGTTCGTCTATCGATGCTTTTACATTGGCCGGGGCAGTGTACTGAGCAGTGCCGTCTTGCTGGGACAGGCTGGCGAGCCAGGCCTCTACGGTAGTGGCATCAGTCTGGATCGCGGCAGGCAGTGAGATAGGGCCTGCGCTTACTTTCAGCGTAGCGATCAGTATCAGTGCATTCTTAGAGTCATTGTCAGGGCTATAGTAGACGGTAGCCACCTGTGACTGTGTATAGGTATAGCCACCGATCATTACAGATGTGAGACCGCCCGGCCAGCCTGCTTCACCACCAAAGAGTACATTGGCTGGAGACACACAGGTGATGCAAGATTGCTTGCAGGCATTGAAATAGGTGCCCCAATTGCCCTGCTGTACGAAGCGCGTACCAGCGCCCCATGCGGTCTGCGTACCTGCAGGACCAGATACCACACCATGAGCTGCTACACAGAAGCAGTTGCCCACCGCTGTCACCGGGATAGTAAAGGTATAAGTGGTCAGTGCACTGTTGTTAGGCACATTGTAGGCATATGGGAATCGTCCCGGTACCGGATTGCCCGGGCCATTGGTCGGGATCAGAGCGCAGTCACCCACATAGAGATGTAGTTCCTTCAGCGTCCAGCCACCGGTGGTGGTGTAGGTCACATACAGGTTGGTCGCGTCATTAGATACACTGACCGTACCGGCAGTATAGTTTTGACCGGCTATCAGGTTTACAGTGGTTGCTACACCGCACGGTGATCCACCTTTGATATAGGTCGTTTTTGTGTTCATGGCCGTATTTGCCATGTCCTTTTTGCATGCTACGATGCCTATGGCTGTTGCAGCCAACAGCACTACCGAGAGAAATAATGATTTCTTCATTGGGGTTGAATTGGTTTTGTAAATAGGACCTGCAAGATAATACAAGGAAAAGCATGTGTCAAGTGGTCAAGCAGCTTATTTGAAACATGTAAGACTAATTATTTGATAATTATGTTTTTGTGGGTGCTCAAATGTTATGGCATACCCGCCCCACCTGATGAGCCATAGATCTGCCCGGTGGCATAGCTCGCCATAGGATCTGCTAGCTGCACATAGATAGAGGCCAGTTCTGCCGGCTGTCCCGGCCGCTTGAAGGGTGTCTGCTCGCCAAACTTCTCCAGCTTTTTCTGCGTGGCACCGCCGCTCACCTGCAGCGGTGTCCATATGGGACCGGGAGCTACACCGTTCACACGGATACCTTTCGGGGCCAGTTGTTTGGCCAGAGACTTCACATAGTTCATTGTAGCCGCCTTGGTCTGGGCATAGTCATACAGGTCCGGCGAGGGGTCATAAGCCTGCTCTGAGGCCGTGCCG
>CAZNDJ010000013.1:0-49265 GCA_964571705.1 uncultured Chitinophagaceae bacterium | reverse complement strand
TGACAAGCTGAAATCTATCTCTCGTGGTTATGCTTCCTTTGACTACCATCAGATAGGCTACCGCCCGGGTGACCTGGTGAAGATGGACATCCTGCTCAATAACGAAAAGGTGGATGCCTTCTCAGCCATGATCCACCGTACCAAGGCTGAAGACTTTGGCCGCCGTATGTGTGAGAAGCTGAAAGAGCTGATCCCAAGGCAGATGTTCATGATACCGATACAGGCTGCGATAGGTGCCAAGATCATAGCACGTGAGAATATCTCTGCGATGCGCAAGGATGTAACGGCAAAGTGCTACGGTGGTGATATCAGCCGTAAGCGCAAGCTCCTGGAAAAGCAGAAGAAGGGTAAGAAGAAGATGCGCCAGTTTGGTAAAGTGGAGGTGCCGCAGGAGGCGTTTATCGCGGTGCTGAAACTGAATGACTAAGCTCAAGACGATAGACGTTAGACATTAGACGATAGACAATACAAAAACAACCAACAATATATCAATAGAACTGACAGGCAGATTAGTACAAGTCCTCCAGGAACAAGGAGGCGAAGGTAAGAACGGCAAATGGGCCAAGTGTGATTTTGTGATAGAGACATCGGCAGATAAGTATCCGAAGAAGGTGTGCCTGACAGCGTGGAATGAACTGATAGGCCAGGTGAAATCTATCCCGATGGAGACTGAGATCAAGGTATCCTTTGACATCAGCAGCCGCGAGTACAATGGCCGTTGGTACACTGAAGTAAAGGCATGGAAGGGAGGAAGTGGCAGCGGCGGTGGCCAGCAGTCATCTAACCGTGGCGGCAATCAGGGCAACTACAACCGCAGCAACAACTACTCCCAGGAGAATAGCTACAGCGGTCCACAGGAAGGATCTCAGGAGCGTTATGTTTCTGAGGATGATCTGCCGTTTTAAAGGCAACCTCACCTAGTGTGTGACAGGCAGTCGATGATTTGATTTTGAACCGGAGTGACTTTTATCCATCCCAAGCATTATAAATATCAATGGCAGACGCTACAGCGACATCATATCAACTACTCGACGGCAAGAAACTGGCCGATGAGATCAAATCAGAAATAGCAGCAGAAGTAAGCGGCATCACTGCCGGCAGCAAGCGTGCACCACACCTGGCAGCGATCCTCGTAGGTAATGACGGCGGTAGCCTGACCTATGTAGGACACAAGGTGAAGGCCTGCGAGCAGGTGGGTTTCAAATCTACCTTGCTGCACTTTACCGATACGACTATCACGGAGGAGTTTCTGCTGAATGAAGTGAAGAAGCTCAATGAAGATCCGGAGATAGACGGCTTCATCGTACAGCTGCCTTTGCCAAAACATATAGATGCTGATAAGGTACTGATGGCGGTAGACCCGGCTAAGGATGTGGATGGCTTCCATCCGGTGAATGTAGGCAAGACTACTTTGGGCCTGTCCTCATTTGTATCAGCCACACCGCTGGGCATCACGAAGATACTGGAGCGCTATAATATCGAGACATCAGGCAAGCACTGTGTGGTGATAGGCCGTAGTAATATCGTGGGCAGGCCGATCAGTATATTGCTGAATGGTACCGGCAAAACAGGTAACGCTACGGTGACTGTGTGCCACTCGCGTACAGCTAACCTGAAAGAGATCACGCTGCAGGCGGACATCATCATCGCTGCACTGGGCAAGCCTGAATTCCTGACCGGGGATATGGTGAAGGAGGGTGTGGTGATAGTAGACGTAGGCACCAGCCGTGTGGACGATCCGACGGCCAAAGCAGGCTGGAGGCTGAAGGGCGATGTGAACTTTGCCGAAGTGTCTAAGAAGGCCTCAGCTATCACACCGGTACCGGGCGGCGTAGGCCCTATGACAGTAGTATCACTACTGCTCAATACGCTCAAAGCATACAAGCAAAACGCATGAAACAGTACGGATGGATCATAGGTGCCGCTTTGGCAGCTCTCAGCCTGCAGTCGTGCAATAACCAAGCTAAGAGCGGCATCGCTGTGAATGCGAAGGAAGAATTTGCAGACTCAGCGCAGTCTGTGGTACGGCAATATGTAGATGCGAAGGGACAGAAGATCATCCAGAAAAGTAATACGACTTATGACCTGGTAGATTTCACAGATAGTGCTACGGTGAAGAAGCTGCTGGTGAAGGTGACCAATACTGAGATCTCCTCCGTAGACTCTGGTGTACTGGATAATCACTTCACTGTAAGTGTGACAGGTATCAATGACAACAAGATCCACTGGAGTAAAGAATTTAAGGGCGCTGAGATAGACTACATGTACAAGGTGCTGGTGGTGCATAATGAAGGCAATGGCAACAACCAGGAGGACACCTATACGCAATACTCCATGCAGAGCGGCGAAAAGCTGATGACCTATACCTACAGCTCCCTGATGGCGCAGATAGTGAATACGTCTAACAAGCGCTTCTTCGGCTATCTCTCTGGCCAGTCGGCTACGGAGGATAGGCCGGAGCAGTTTGCCACGATCAGCTATGTAGGTAGCAATGAGAAACTGGACAAGGTCAATATCAAACTGATAGGTGGCCATCAACTGCCGACCTTCACACCAGAGATATCTATGCTGGCCTCGCAGGAGTCTGGCAATACGGTAGCGGCTGAAGGCAAGGTGGTAATACTCGCCAAAACAGACCGCGACTACAAAGCAAAAGACATCTCAGGCTTTGCCATGAAGATCAACTACCAGATGCCGGACGGAAGTGCGGTGCAGATACTATTGCCGGTGCGCAATGACCGCATAGATCTGGAGAATGCCAACTACGACAAGGCCGTCTTTGAGATCACAAAGGCGCAGTAATTGCGCGGCATTTTGTCAGTTTTATACAACTCCATTGTCGGCTATGTTGTCCACTATTTGTGAAATAGTGTGAATAGGTTTATTCGTTGCGCTTGGCTTTTGATATATCTTAGGGATATGGTTATGAGAAAACTGCTTGTTGTCATTTTTGTTTTTGCTTCCCTCCTGACAGCACAGTGCCAGATAGCCAAAGGCACCATCATGGCGGGCGGTGGGCTGGGATTCCAGTTTACCACAGACCAGCAGGCCAATGGCTCTCAGGTGTCCTTCTCTTTCACCCCGCTGATAGGAGGCTTTATAGCCAAAAATGTAGTACTAGGCGTATCTCCTATCGTGAAGTACGGCCAGCAGACCACCAAAGTGGGTACTGTGGAAGGCTTTAAAAGCCAGCTGACTGTGGGCGTGGGACCCTTTGCACGATACTATATTAAGATCGGGGAAAAGGCGTTTGTATTCATACACGCTGCGCCGCTCAATCTGGCTGCAGAGTGGGACCGCGTATCAAAAGACAAAACCCAACCGATAGTACGCTACGGCGTGATAAACTGGCAGGTGGGGCCCGGAGTATCTGTGATGGTGGCCAAGGGCATAGCACTGGAGATAGGCGCCTACTACAGCGGTACCTGGCACCAGCAGAATATCTTTAAAAACGGTAACCTGCTGGGCAATCCCGGCCAGAAGTATGTGGACCATGGCATGCTTTTGAATGTAGGTGTACAGGTGTACTTTGAGCGCAATAAAAAAGCTAAGACCGCGACACCCTGACAGGAGTGACGCAGGTAGTCTGATCTGGTGAGTACTGTCTATTGTTCTTTATATACCTTATTTTTTTAACCCCTAAATAATATCCTATGTCGGAAAATGAAATGAACGACCCGTCTTTTGGTGAGCTGATGGATGTGATCAGGAAATATGAGGATGCTGAGAACTCTCAGCAGACACTGTTTCTGGATGAGGAGACATACCTGCGCATCATAGAGTTCTATATGGACAATAGGGAATTTAAACGCGCGAACGGGGTAGTAGAAAACGCACTGGAGCAATATCAATACTCCTGCGAGCTGTGGGTCAAAAAAGCCGAGCTGCTGGCCGAGCAAAACAAATATGAAGACTCACTGGCCGCGCTGGAGAGCGCTGAGAACCTCGATAAAAATGAAATAGCCATCTACCTCCTGCGCTCGGACATCTACCTCTCTCAGGGCAGGCATGATGAGGCGCTGGACGTGATAGCACAGGCGCTGCCACTGGCAGAGGACCCGGATGATATCTGTGACCTCTACCTGGAGCAGGCAGATATCTATGAGGATATGGGCCTGTATGCAGAGGTGCTGGAGTCACTCAGAGACTGCCTGAAGAGCAATCCGGAAAATGAAGAAGGCCTGAACAGGCTGTGGTTTTGCACGGAGCTGACGGAGCAGTATGAGGATAGCCGTGCCTTTCACAAGATGATAGTGGATGAGAATCCGTACAACCACCTGGCTTGGTTTAACCTGGGCCATGCCTATGCGGGACTGAAGCTGTATGATGAGTCTATAGAGGCGCTGGAGTTTGCTGTAGCGATAGATGATAGCTATGACCTGGCCTATGAGATGATGGGGGATGTGTACTTTGACCAGAAGAACTTCGCGAAATCACTGGAGTGCTACCATGACGCTATCAAATCAGGCAAGCCAAATAAAGAAACGCTCTGCAAGGTGGCTGAGAGCTATGCGCAGCTGAAAGACTTTCACAAGGCGCGTGGCTACTTCCGCAAGGCACTGGCGATAGATCCCAACTATGATGAGGCCTTCTTTCTGGTGGGTGAGACGTACCGCGCGGAGGGCAACTATACCAAGGCGATAGAAGCCTATGAGCGCGCAGCCAAGATCAGCCCGGAGAATGTGGACTACCTCAATGCCCTGGGTGATGCCTGCATCATGAATGATGAGGTGGAGGGGGCTATCCTCGTCTTCGAGCGGGTACTGACCCTTAACGCTAATATCAAGCAGCACTATATCAACTTGGCTACGGCGCACTATGGCATGGAGAATTTCCGCCAGTGCTTTGACCTGCTGAGCGAGGCTTCAGAAAAATTTGACAACCCGGCAGATATCTGGTATATCAAGTTTGTCTTCTACAATCAGATAGGCAATAAAAACGAAGCGCTGGTGAGCCTGCAGAAAGGCCTGCTGACCAATTTTGAAGAGCATAACCTGATCTTTGAGATGGATGAGCGGCTGGCCAATGACGAAACGGTGCTGGCAATCATCGAGCAGTTTCGCCCGTAGATCAGGATTTAAATTTCGTTTGGAAAGTCAATCCGAGAAGCTTGGCTCTTTGTTTGGCCAGGTCGGCTTTGGGGCCTGCATATAGCTCATCTACCGTCCCGGAGAAAGTCTGCACCCAGCGGTCAAAATGCTCCGGTCCTATATCGAGATGCCGGTGGCGGTCCATTACATTGCCGCGATAGCCCTCTACATCCAGCAGGATAAATGCCCAAAAGGCGGTGATACGTGGCAGGTGCGCCTCCAGGTCGAGCCCCTCAAAGTGCGGCGCCATGAGCGGGTCGGCCAGTAGCTTGCCGTAGAAAGTGCGGACCAGGCGGTCCACATCATCATATACAGATATATCACTCAGAGTACTCATGGCAGGGCATAAAAATAAAAAACCCTCCGTTGAGGGGAGGGCTTTTTATTTTGAGAAAGCGGAGAATTACTTCTTCTCTTCTACCTTCTTAGTTTCAGTCTTAGTCTCAGCAGCTGGAGCAGCAGCAGAGTCTACCTTAGCTGTAGTATCAACTGGAGCAGCAGTTTCAGTAGTAGTTGTAGTTACTACAGAATCAGTCTTAGGAGCCTCAGTTTCAGCTGGCTTGTTGTTGCAAGCTGTCATTGCCAGACCAGCTACAACTGCGAACGCGAAAAATACCTTCTTCATTTTTTCTTGTTTATAGTTTTTGGTTAATTAATTGACGTGCAAAACTATTAATTTTTATATGATTTTACCAAATTTTTTGAGCGCTTTTTTATTTTTCTCTGAAAAAAATGTTGATCGGCACTCCCTTGAAGCTAAAATGTTTACGCAGCTGCTTCTCCAGAAACAGGCGGTAAGGCTCCCTGATATACTTAGGGTGATTGGAGAAAAATGCAAAGGCCGGGCTCTTGGTAGGGAGCTGGGTCACGTATTTGATGCTCACCAGCTTGCCAGATACGGCAGGTG
This sequence comes from uncultured Chitinophagaceae bacterium, assembly GCA_964571705.1. Lineage (GTDB taxonomy): Bacteria > Bacteroidota > Bacteroidia > Chitinophagales > LD1 > UBA1941. Next base: position 43,268 of record CAZNDJ010000013.1, on the reverse strand, counting down.
GATGATATCGCTCTATCTCCTTGAGCATCACATCGTTAAGTTCTGATGTGGATATCTTGGTGGTCATATTTGCATAGACCTGCTCTACTGTCTCTACTATTTTGAAGATACGCTGGTTTTCCAGCGCGGAGGTGAAGATGATAGGGACATCGTTAAACGGGGCCAGTTTGGCCTTGATGCCTTCTTCATACTCCTTGGCGGTATTGGTCGTTTTCTCGACGAGATCCCATTTATTGATCACCACTACTATACCACGTTTCTTTTTGACCGCCAGGCGGAAGATGGCCAGATCCTGCTGCCCTACCCCCTGGGTAGCGTCCAGCACTATCACGGCTATATCTGACTCGTCCAGCGCATTGATAGCCCGGATCACGGAGTAGAACTCGAGGTTCTCGTGCACTTTTGTCTTGCGGCGGATGCCGGCAGTATCTATCAGGATCAGCTCCTTGCCAAACTTGGTGTACCGGCTGTGAATGCTATCGCGCGTGGTACCTGCTATATTGGTCACGATATTGCGGTCCTCGCCGAGCAGGGCATTGACTATAGATGATTTGCCCACGTTAGGCTGGCCTATGATACAGACCTTAGGGATATTGGCCTCCTCGGGGTTCTCCTCCATATCGTCCGGGATGCGCTCGACGACAGCATCGAGCAGCTCGCCGGTGCCGCTGCCACTCACGGCTGCGATGAAGAAGATATGCTCCATGCCCAGGCTGTAAAACTCATTGGCCATGTACATACGCTCCTGGTTGTCCACCTTATTGACTACCACAAAGACATTTTTCTGGTGCTTGCGGAGGATATTGACGAAGTCTGAATCCAGGTCGGTGATCCCTGTAGAGGCATCTACCATAAAGAGGACCAGCGAAGCCTCATCCAGCGCGATCAGGACCTGCTCACGGATATTGGCCTCAAATACGTCTTTGGAGTGGGCTACGAAACCGCCCGTGTCTATGACATTGAACTCCTTGCCGCCCCAGTCGGACTCGCCGTAGATACGGTCACGCGTCACGCCGCTGAAGTCGTCTACAATAGCCTTCTTCATCCCTACGAGACGGTTGAAGAGCGTACTCTTGCCCACATTTGGCCTGCCCACTATCGCTACTGTGAAACCCATTTTATTGCTGATCTTTTTACCACTGCTCCGCAGAAATACGGCAGGCAGCACGGCGCGAAAGTAACAAATTAGGGCCAACTGGGCGATAAGGGCTGTTTAAGCTGGTTCATCTTCTCCTTTTTTATCTATATTCGCGCAGTCATACGATGAAGCCACGTATCATACTCGACAGCAGCAAATTTGCACTCACCGTAGAGCGGCTTTGTCATCAGCTCATAGAGCAGCATCGCGATTTCAGCCAGTCATGCATCATAGGTGTACAGCCCCGGGGTATCTACCTGGCCGAGCGCATACATAGCAGGCTGCAAGCTATCCTCAAAAAGAAAGACATACAATACGGCAAGCTGGACATCACTTTTTATCGTGACGATTTCCGCCAGAAGGGCAAGCCAATGACGCCAAGTGAAACTGATGTACCTTTCTCCCTGGAGGGCAAAAATGTGGTGCTGGTAGATGATGTGCTCTTCACAGGCCGTACGATCCGCTCTGCTCTGGATGCCATGCTGGACTATGGCCGCCCCAATGATGTAGAGCTGCTGGTGCTCATAGACCGCCGCCTGCAGCGCCACCTGCCCATACAGGCCAAGTATGTGGGCAAAGTGATAGACAGCATCACCACAGAGAAAGTGAAAGTAGAATGGAAAGACCTGGACGGAGCGGACAAGGTCTGGATCACCTCAGATAATAACGAATAACCCCTAATAAATGAGCGCACTCAGTCAGAAACACCTTATCGCTATCAAGGATCTTCAGAAATCTGACATTGAGCTTATTTTTCAGACGGCAGATACTTTTAAGGAAGTACTACAGCGACCTATCAAAAAAGTCCCTTCGCTGCGTGATATCACTATAGCCAATCTTTTTTTTGAAGACTCTACGCGTACACGTATCTCCTTTGAGCTGGCAGAGAAGCGCCTCTCGGCTGATACGATCAATTTCTCCGCATCGGGATCTTCTGTCAAAAAAGGCGAGACGCTCCTCGACACGGTTAATAATATCCTGGCCATGAAGGTGGATATGGTGGTGATGCGCCACTCCAGCAGCGGCGCTCAGGCATTTCTCTCACAGCATATCAAAGCCAATATCATCAATGCCGGTGACGGCACGCATGAGCATCCTACGCAGGGCCTGCTGGATGGCTACTCTGTGCGGGAAAAATTTGGCGAGCTGAAAGGGCTGAACTACCTGATCATAGGAGATATCAAACACTCCCGCGTAGCCGGCTCTGATATACCCCTCATGACCAAGATGGGCGCCAAGGTAAAAGTGTGCGGCCCTCCTACCCTCATCCCTAAATATATAGAGGAGATGGGCGCTACCTATGAGCCGGACCTGAAGAAGGCGCTGGAATGGTGCGATGTAGCTAACGTACTCCGCATACAGCTGGAGCGCATGGATATCAAATTTGTACCGTCGCTGCGGGAGTACTCCCTCTTCTACGGTGTAAACCGCGACCTACTCGACTCTATCCATAAAGACATCACCATCATGCACCCCGGCCCGATCAATCGTGGCGTGGAGCTGAACTCTGACGTAGCTGACTCTAAGCAGGCCATCATACTACAGCAGGTGGAGAATGGTGTGGCTGTGCGTATGGCGGCGCTGTACCTGCTGGCGGGCAGGGCTTAAAATCGATTCGTTTATTGGATGATTTTTTTCTGTAGGGACAGGTCGCGACCTGTCCCTACAGAAAAAATTGTGGCGCTTTCGCTTGTTATTCTATGTTAGGATAGCCTGTTCATCATATTACTAATTGATGTATTTTTCTATTTTAGCAGGCTTTACATTTGAAAAGTTGCTATCCTTCTTCACATATATAGTAGTGGGCCTCATAGGGCTGATGATGGGCACGGTCTACAAGCGGTCCTTCTCCAATCTGGAGATCCTGCGTTTCCGCCCGTCGCGCGTAGCCCGTATATATGGTATCACTACCCTGATAGGCGTCAGCATCTGTCTTTTCCTGAGTTACAAGTCGATCTATGCTTTCTCTGAAATAGGCATGGCGGAGGATAAGGTCCACATCTTTGAGGACTATCAGAGTATGCTCATTTATTTTCTCAACCTCGGCTTTATTCTGATGATCATCCTGAGCAACCTGCACTCTATGGCAGCCAAAAAGATCACGTGGATATTGTACCTGCTGACATTTGGTGTGTATGCGTCATTTGCGGTGATAGACGATTTCTTTCTGGAGGATACTTTCTTTCACTTCAAAAAGATGCACCAGCTCTGGCAGGGGGAGTTCTCTCTGGCCAGTATCTCTGGTATCCTCAGCCTCACTTTCTCTGCTGCACTCACTGCATTTAATGCCTATATGACCAGCTGGGGGCTGAAGAAGTAGGGCTAATCGCTATCTTTGATAGTATCTAAACCATCTCATTATGAAAAAGTACTTTATCTCGGGCCTGGTGGCCATGACATGTGCTACAGCTATGGCACAATCACTGCCTGTCAAAAAGGTCAGCATCTTCAAGAATGGTACGGCAATGGTCGTGCATGAAGGCAGCGCGCCTGTCACTGATGGCAGAGCGATCCTGCCCGTGCCGTCACATGCTATCTATGGTTCTTACTTCCTCGGTACCGGCAAGGATAATGTGATCAAAAACATAGTGATCAAAAACGATACGATCAAAAAGCAAGAAAAAGCTACTGCTATCTGGCAACTGATAGCCGGGAACGTAGGCAAAAAAGTAACACTCAACATAGCACCTGCCGGCAAGATAGACCGAGCGGTATCGGGCAAGATACTAAGCTATAATCAACAATCTGGCCTGGTGCGACTGCAAAGCGATAACAATAAAGTGGAGGTAATAAACTCTGCTGATATATACCTGGCGGAGTTTGCAGAGGAAGAGAAGCAAACATATCTCGCGGACAGTATCCAGCGCAGCCTCGTGATCACTCCCGGCAATACGGCAGCAAGTATGAACCTGCAGGAAATATACCTGGAGACTGACATGAACTGGATGCCATCGTATTTTATGATACTGAAGGATGAGAAGTCTGCGCGGCTGGAGATGAAGGCTACGATAGAGAACTTTGCTGATCCGCTCGCAGATGCGGAGACAGAACTGATAGTAGGCTCTCCGCAAATGACCAATAGCGGCAAGCCCGACCCTATGACCTATGACTATCAGACCAATGGCAATATCTCAGCTATAGGCTATGGTGGTACAAATGCCTATAGCTACATGAATGTACAGGCCAAAACACTATCATTTGCGGCTCCTGCTTCAGATGCATTCAGCCAGGAGTGGTCTACCGCCGGAGAGAAAAACAATGACCTCTACATCTATAAAATAGGGAAGATCAGCCTGGGCAAAAATTCAAAGGGGATATACCCGATCTTTGCCGGTAGCATAGAGTATAAGGATAAGTATGAGGGCGTAATAGAAGACCGCAGCAACTTTGCCGAGACACGTGCGGCCAATAATGACGAAACTCCGATAGATGTCTTCCACTCACTGGAGATCAAGAATACTGCTACCGTGCCACTCACTACCGCACCTATCACGATAGTGAATGAAAAAGAGCAGTTCATGGCGCAAAACCAGATAGACTATACGCCTGCCGGTGCTACCAGCAATATACGCCTGTCACGCGCCATAGATATTGTAATGAAAAATACGGAAGAAGAAACCAGCCGTACAGATAACGCTAAGAAAGTAGGCAAGCAATACTACAGCTCGGTCAAGATAAAAGGATCGATCTCGCTGGAAAACTTCCAGAATAAAGAGGTGACTGTAGCTGTGACCAAGAATGCGAATGGCGATGTGAGCGTAGCGTCAGATGGCGGCAAAATAACCCGTCAGAAAAGCTACTCGACGTTAAACCCTTTCACACAGATCAAGTGGGATGTGAAGCTGGCCTCAAACCAAAAGAAAGTCATCACATACGAGTATGAAGTTTTCTTCCAGCCGCAATAATCTATATCGTCTATAAAAAGTAAAGCGCCGTCGTATGGATATGACGGCGCTTTACTTTTTACGGTATAATAGATCACAGATCAAGGTACTCTGCATCTGCGGCTACGTGCACACGCATGAGCATCTTGATAGCGCGGTCAAAGTCCATGCCCTCAAAGAACACCTTATTGAGCATCTGTAGCAGAGGTGCATTGGCATGCGTGTGGTCGACGATCAGCTTGCCGATCTTCAGCGTACGGATACCCTCTGCCACCTCAGTCATAGAGGCAAGTACATCTTCCAGCTTCTCCCCTTTTGCTACACGGTGACCTACGGAGTAGTTGCGCGACTTGGGTGAGGAGCAGGTAGCGATCAGGTCACCGATGCCCGCCATACCGAGGAAGGAACGTTTATCAGCGCCGAGAGATTTACCGATATAGATCATCTCGCCCATACCACGGGTGATGAGCAGCGCGCGGGCATTCTCACCATAGCCGAGGCCGCTGAGTGCACCGGAGGCGAGGGCCACATAGTTTTTGAGCACACCTGCGAGCTCTATGCCCAGCAGGTCGCGATTGCCATATACCTGGAAGCGGTCACTACGCAGCGCGTGCTGCCCCTCGTGTATGACCTCATCGAAGCGGCTGGCAATAACAGTAGCAGCAGGCTGGTGCTCTGCGAGTTCTGCAGCCAGGTTGGGACCGGCTAGGCAGCCTACGCGTACTACGCAGGTCTCCTCGCGGATCAGCTCGCTCATTGTTTTGATCTGCTTCAGCTTCAGGTCCTCTGGCTTCATCGTATCGATATCAAACTCGCAGTGGAAACCCTTGGTAGCATGGATCATGATATGATCAGGGCGCAGGTACGGGGAGAAATCCATGATCATACCCTTGAAATACTGAGAAGGCACAGCAGGGAATATCAGGTAGCAGCGTGATGCTATCTCCTCCAGTGATCCGGTCACCTCTATATCCTCATGCATGACATGGTTGCGATTCTTGCGGTCGCGGAGGATAGCGTCGCGCACGCCCTCATTGCGCTCATAGAGCAGCACCTTATTATTCTCGGCCAGCAGGTTGGCTATAGCAGACCCAAAGCTGCCTGCGCCTATCACGCCTATCGTTCTTTTCTCAGACATATTTCTCCAGTTTGTAGCCGTCCAGCCTGTTGTGGTAATAGTAGAGCAGCTTCAGATCTTCTGTATAGTAGTAGCCATCAGATGCCCGCAGCAATGGTGAGCGGGAGTGATAGAGGTTGATATTATTCATACCATGCTCTATCACTTTCTCATCTGTGAAGCGCAGCTCCAGAGAGAGCAGCACTTCATTGTTCTTATTCATTTCCTTGAGTTGGTCCTTCACGCGGCCTATGGCGGCTATGAGGTCTTTCTCCTCTACACGTATATCCTCCGCAGGAGTACGTAGTAGCATAAAGATGTCTACGTAATTGTATTTCTTGCGTATCAGCTCAAACGCGCAGAAGCAAACAAGGTGCGACGTGAGTACTACATTATGCTTGAAGTATTGGCCTACGATCTTCTCGCCAAGCATCTTGGTGTACTCCTCTTCGCGCTGCTGATTGTCCGTCAGCTCGCCGTGATTCATAAAGTAGTTTCGGACGCTGATCTTTTGCGAAAGGTGATTGTAGCTATCGCCATTTTCATCCACATTATTGCCCAGTACATCCATAGGTGTACCGAATGACATAGCGAGTGACGAGCTGGCGGAGAGGAATTTGAAAATGAACTTCACCATCGCGAATGACGTAGAGTAGTCGTCATTCTCGCGGATGAATTTTTCTTTGCCGGTCTCCTTCAGGTAGTCATTGATGAGCGACTCAGCCTCGAGCACAAAATGATAATTGATGATCAGCGGCACTACATAGATACGTGGCGCCAGATCATCAGGAAATTTCTTGAAGTTATTTTTCTGCGCCTCTATGGCTGTACCTAGCAGGCCGAGCTTGAGCCGCTTCTCCAGAGAGCCGGACCTGGAGCGCGTACCGCCCGGGAAGAAGATAGAATGCGCGCCACGCTCTATCGCCTCACGTGAATAGGTCTTGAGTGTCTCGAGGTAGACGCCATTCTTTTTGCGGCGGTCTACCTTGTAGGCGCCGAGATTGCTCATGAAGTATGAGAGCAGCTTGATGGAGAAAAGATTCAGTCCCGCACCGTAGGTGAAAGCCGGGAGGCCGATCTCATTCAGCACCCAGCCTACCATGATGGAGTCCATATTGCTGAAGTGTGTAGGCACTACGACCACAGTCCCTTTGCGGGCCAGGCTGCGTATGTGCTCTATATCGCCCGTGATGGGTATCTTCTCGTGTATCGTCTTGGCGTTTGCACTCAGGGTTTTGAACCATTTGCCCGGAGCCGCATTCAGCACACGACCAAAGAAGAAAGGCAGGATACCTCTGGCTAATTTGAATGCAGCGGGATTGAACTGGCCGACTATCTCCTGCGTGTAGCGGTGCACGATCTCACGCAGGATATCCTCCTCGGTGGTCAGGGCGTCTGCCTGGCCGGCATTAGCATCGAGCTTTACGATACGGCTCTTGATGTTATTCCAGAATTGGCGCTCATCTTTAGGGTCGGCTTTCCACGGGGTCTGTGTGAGGCGTATGCGCTCCTGGTACAGGACGCGCTCCAACTCATTTTTCAGGCCCTCCTTGCCGTGGTACCGGTGTACCAGTTTGGTGAGCACGGCATGCTCTACTGCTGCAGTAAAGGCCTCAGAATCTGTGGTCAGCCGCGCTATAGGCCACTGTGTGGTGTCCTCTATGATATATGGCAGGGGATAATCCTGCGGGGTGAATACTCTATAACTCATATCTGCACAGGGATCTCGACCTGCCTCCTAATAAAGGTAGAAAAAAATAGTAATCCCCATCCAAAGCTGGGTGGGGATTACTATCGTTATGCCTTGTAGTTTGCATGCTAACTGACATAGATAGCTAATCAGCACTATAATATCCCGCGTCAAGGGGCCAAAATCCCAGTTAGCTGTATCATTTCGCTAGAACCCGAACAATAGCGAAAAAAATTGTCAAGCTAAGTACTACTGGGATGGCATAACGCCAATACTAAAAACCAACTGGACAATATCGTTTGGAGGTGTTAGACGCTCTACATTAACTGAAGAACCGGATGTGACCGATAGTTCTCCTGAAGAATTCACACTGATAGATAGCGTACCATTAATTGATTGATATATGATACTTGGTGAAATCTCTTTACTCATCTGTATGAATGCCTGAGTGGAATCCAATCCATCATTTATAAAAATCGAATCTGATACGAGCGAATATGTTTGAGTAGAGCTGGGAGGTGACCCGAATATAATGTTGAGCTGGCTAAAATTTGACATGTTACTTGAATCAAACGGTGTCTGAGCAGTAACAACACAGGGCCACACAGAGTCACATACCGGAGCATAACAGCTATCAGCATAGTAAGTAGAGCCTGCGATAGTCCAGGTAGCGCTGTTAGGAGGCTGGTTCAAGGCTCTGAAGCAGCAAAAACACACCAAGACAAATATCGATATGGTTTTAATTGTTTTATTTTTCATTTTCTTGTTTTGAGGATTGAAATACCAAGATCAAATGACTGTTATCTTTTTCAGAGTGACCTTCCCGTTTATAGTCACGGCCACCATATATGAGCCACTACTTATACCATCACGCAGGAATTGATAATTAAACTCACCAGCGCTTAATACAGACTCATTTAATACTTCTGACACCAATCGGCCATACACGTCATTCACTTGTATACTAACTCTGGAGCTAGCTGGCAGGTCCAATATTATCTGGCACACAGATGTCATAGGATTGGGGTAAACTGTGACCTTAAAATCGACTCCTGTTACAGAAGCCACATCCTTTTTATCGCTGCTGATACGGGGTGAGGTCCTAATGTTATCTATAGAGGCCACTCTTGCCGTATCGCCCAGGTGGGTAGCAGGTGGTAGGGTTCTATAGTTGTCTCCGCGTAAGGCGCCGCAGACGGGACGTCCGGGTGTAAATGTGCAAACCGACCCCGGCCGGCAGTTGATGTACTGATTAGGAGAGAAAGGATTCAGAGGGGCGCTGATATGCGGCGCTATAAAATCTACATATGTGCCAGAGGCTACATTGCTACCCTGAAATTTCATACTCGTCTCAGCACCTATCACCGCATGGTGTGCCTGGGTACCCACATTGTCTGTGGTCATGGAGGCGAGCGGATATTGCCCCTCTATTATTCTATCCTGAAAGTCACAATATGTCACTTCCTCATCATCTGCAGAATTGATAAAAGCGGAGGGAAACTCTAAACAGTATAAATTATAAAAAAGCATATAATCTAAACCATTAAATTGCTGCTTGGGATGGTCGGGTACTGGGGTAGAATTAGGATCTAGGGTCTCAGCTCCATTTGCTGCAGTACAATTGGCGACGGGCATCTCGCAAGGGTAATCATAATATCCTGACAATGATCTGCTATGCCACACTGTATTTACATCATAAGTAAAATGCTGACTATATGTGGAAGCAAAGGGGACTTGCGTAAGAAATGGTTGCCAAAAGGATGCTCCATGCGCAGGACTGTGATCATTTAAAAAAGCAGAAGCGAGATCATCATAAGGCCAATTGTACAATAATCCTGAATTGGAATAAGCTTCCTGCTGAAGCTCTTTCATAACATTATTGCCATTGCAACCAGGAATGCAAAGAGTTGCGATATTATAACCAATTGACGCCATCCACGCATTGCTGAGCGGGACAGGACTCAAGCCGCGCATTATCATCAATTTAATTTCCCAATCCGGGTTATTAAAATATCTCGGCAACGCGCCATTATCAAAAACGATATTTTCAAAACCCACATTCCATATCGTGAGGCCCGCGTTATGCGAATAAGCATCTAATGCATAATGTCCAGAATATTTATTATATATCTCCGATAATGGATATGCTAAAACAGCCGCTCCGGCACCTTGAGGCACAGAATGTCCATCTGGCCCACATATTCTCCAGCGCTGGTGGCCATTAGGGTTAAATTTAATGTAGTTTATCAGACGATGGATAGCTTCGCCAGCCTCTGTGCCAAGGTCATATGTAGGATCTCCAGGGTAGCCCCCCCATCCCGAGCTGTGAACACCCGAGCTGGGTAGACACTTACGAACGAATACAAGGCCCCAGAGCATCTTTACTGCCTGATCTATGCTCATGCTATTAGGATGGTCATAAAGAGTCTGACCATCTCTATAAACACCGCAAGAAGCGCTTGAAGCTACAGTGTTATATTTGGAGCCAAAGTATTCATAAGGATAGGGTGTAAAGGGGGAATTAACTACAGTCGTACGAGCAAAATCCCATGGTACATCATCTCTATAAAATATACCATTCCTCTGCCGCGTCTGGCCAAATATATCATATTCAAACTCCTCATACCTGTTGAATGCTTTCAGGGCATAGCACAGCTCCAGTTCGGTCTTTGCTGTGGATTCTCCGTTATCATGCAGTAGTTTCCACTCGGTAGCGAGTACTGCCAGATATTGGCCGAGGTCATCTCCCTGGCCATCACCCCAGTCCATAACGCCATCAGAAGAAGTATTATCTGGCTGCCGACCGCAATAGCCCCTATCTGGACCAACATCAGCACGCCTTGACCGGGCAGGAGCTGAGAGGCCAGAGGTAAATGCATTGGGGTTCGTCTCTTCTCCACGTATCATAAAGCCCGGCTCACCTGCCACCGCTGTGGAGTCCGACTCAACATTGTCTCCTACCAGCCTATATCTATACTTCCAGTATGTCTGGGCAGCCTGCAAATAGTTAAAAGATTGAGCTGCTGCCGCTAGTGAATACCCTATAAAAACAACAATAAAAATTGATCTGATTTTCATAGCAGATAAAATTTAATTAATTGACAAATAAATTCGGTCTTGTGCTGTTCCAGATCTATTTCTTCGCAGCTTTCATTTCTTCCAGTTCTCCCTTCAGCTGGATCACGTATAGGGTCAGCTCCTCTATTTTCTGCAGAAGCTTGCCATCCATTTTGGCTACATCGATACCGTTTTTAGCCACTTCATCGCCTGACGGGAAATCCGGCAAGTGGTGATTGGCCTTGACATATTGTGCTACATCTGATATGGGCTTGAGCGGATAGTTGCTATCAAATACCATATCAAACCAGTCTACGCTGGTGCTCGGCGCTACCTTAAAAGATTCGGCTATTACACCTTTGGCTACATACAGCGAATAATTATTGTCCAGTGGCGATCCTGCTGTGATGGCTGGCAGCGTACCTATCAGTAGCTTGCCTGTGATGTCCACCTGACCGCTATTGATGTTATGTATATTATTGCCAGACACCGCCCAGACGCTGGAGCTAAGCGACGCAGGATCTACCCAGGCACTATTGCCGCTGGCATCACTCTGCATGACATATCCTGCTGTAGCACCGTTTGTCATCTTGAGATTTGTGGTCATAGTGGTGCCTACTACCTGCAGTGCCTGTGCGGGTGTACCGGTACCGATACCTACTTTGCCTACTTTACTGACTACAAAAGATGGTGCGTGATTGCGCTCATCAGTAGCATCATAAGGAGAAGCCCATATGATATTATCATCTGCCGACCTTGCCTCTATCGTCAGTTGTGCATCAGGGAAAGTGGTCCCTATAACGGTATGACCTAGTGCTTCCACACCCAGCGCAGGTGTAAACGCCCCCGTAGCAGTCTCTGAAACTGTAAATGCATCATCATAAGCATTGGTAGAGACGACATGTAGTTTTGACTGCGGTGAGGCGGTGCCGACACCGGTGTACCCCAATCCATTTACGATAAAATCAGCTCCATCGCGATCTACGGTGACATGGTCAGCATCTTTCGCAGGTACATATGTACCATGCCTGTTTATGACAAAGCTAGGATGATTGGTAGATCCGCTCGATATTCCACTATTATATGCTTCCACATTTTGTATCTCGAGGCCATTGGCAGGGGTGCTACCGCTGGTATGGATCGTCAATGATGACGAAGGAGTAGAGGTTCCCACACCTACATTAGCAGTATTGTTATTATAAATATTATTGCCGCTCTGTGTCCAAAGCCCACTTACCGAGAGGCTGGTAGGATCCACCCAGCTAGCATTGCCACTGGCATCGCTTTGCAGCACATATCCATTAGTAGCGCCGTGAGTCATGCGCAGATCGGTGGTCATCGTAGCACCTACCACCTCGAGTGAGTGAGTAGGTGTAGCTGTGCCTATACCCACCATACCTTTGTGGTCTACTACTACGCCTTCTGTACTTTCGTTAACCATGATATGCAACAGATCAGCTGTAGAGCTTAGGTCTGGATTTATGATACCGAGGTGTGCGCCATTAGCCCCAAAAGTCTCCCCCGGTGCTCCCATCCCTACCATTCCTTTCTTATCTACTACCAAGTCCATCGAGGGGTCACTGCTAGAACCATCCATTCTGCCTACGAACAGGCTTAAGTCACTATTGCCAGGCCCCGGCAGTGGAGAAGATGTTTGATTTATGAAAGCTGCTATGATATTAGGTGTCGTACTATTTGCAGACATATTCCCTACAAAAAGCTGAGAAGGAAGAGGACCTCCAGCTGATCCTACCATGCCAGCAACCCCGATACCTACACCAGCATAATTTGTGCTATAAATATCATTGCCCACTGTCCCCCAGAGTCCCGAACCCAAAGCTGAACTAAGAGTGGCTGGATCGACCCAGATAGCATTGCCACTGGCATCACTCTGTAGTATATAACCACTGGTAGCACCATTGGTCATTTGCATTTTGGTCATCACAGCTTTGCCATCCCCGTATACTGTAAATCTATCTGTGATACTGCTACCATTATCCTGTCGGATCTGAATAGCCTTAGTAGCATCGTCAGATAAGGTAGCGCGTATAGCATAGTCTGATGCGGTAAGACTGGTTCCTCTTATATTAATCTTACCATCATTATCTCCGTCTACGCCCAGGTCCAACAATCCCAAACCAGCGATGTTTCCAAATACAGCCAGATCGCCACCCATGATGGTATTGCCGTGTACCTGAAGGACAAAGTCAGTCCCAGAGATGACCGAAGGTACGTCACCTATACTCACGACACCGTCAGCCAGATTGGCAGAGTTGTCTACATAGAGTATAGGATGACTCGCTCCAAAGGCGGTAGCCATAAGCAATGGAAGTATATTGCTGGCAGGATCGGTTATATCCAGATGCGCAGCGGGTGTACCTCGGCCTATGCCTACATTGCCGGCAGATGACACTTTGAGAGACTGAATACTCTGATTGGTAAAGATATTCATCAAGTCTGCTGTACCTGACGGATCCGGATCTGTGATATTAAACCGTGCAGAGCCAGGGGCACCTACACCCACGCTGCCCTCAGCGTTTACCGAAAAATCCAAAGCTAAACCTGCATGAGTGACATTATCAACCCGTACGCAGGCAATACCAAATTCCGAACTACCAGTTCCAAGCGTTGTGCCGGGTACCACATTTCCGATTCCCAGCAGGATATTTGTTGGGACGACGGAATTAAGAACCCTTTTAAAATTAGAAATAGCTAACGCGGCATCAGAGGTCGTGGTAGGATCAATGCCTACCCCCACGCATCCTGTAGCGGGATCTTCGGAGGTAGATGTAGAGGCACCGGTAGCACCAGTAGAGCCCGTAATAAAAGGCTGCTGAGAATAGCCGGAAAAATGCACAGCCGTACAAAGCATAAATGCAATGAACATTTTTTTCATAGTATTATAATTAAGGTTAAAAAACTTGGAATGAGCCAAATGGCCGAGGAACTTCAGCGAGGGGCACGAAATGGGATAGAAGTGAGAAACGTTTATAGGTCATAGGATTAGGTTGAAAGACTTAAGAGATCGGGGATACGTAGAAAGGAAAAGAACGTATAGACGGATGTAATGTATGAACCATTTTAGCTAAAACCAAATTATAATGATCGTAGACAGGTAAAAAACACAAAATAAATATTGTATAGACTGTATGCTATGATATTAGAAGTGAGCTTTTTTTGATTGCTCAATGGCGTAATAGTCACAATTGAGAGGGCTTCGTATTGTTTTGTAGCTTGCATGCCTTTTCGTGACTGCTGCACACATACTCGGATATATAGGCGCACTGCTGACGGGCCTCGTGCTGGGACTACTAGGTGGCGGTGGCGCCGCTGTATCTATCCCTATACTGGTCTATGCTTTTGGCGTGGAGGCCTCTATCGCTACAGGATACTCGCTACTGATCGTGGCCTTCACAGCGCTGCTCGGTACGGTGCAGAATCTGCGTCTCGGCCACGTGAGATACAGCGCGCTGGTCAAATGCGGCCTGCCGGCACTGATCTCTATCTATGTGATGCGCCGCTTCCTGATCCACTCTATACCCAAGGTCTTCTTTGCGGCGGGTGGCCTTACATTGACCAAAGACTCTTTTATCCTTTTCATCCTCGCCTTCTTTATGATCATGGTAGCGCGCAATATGATCTGGCCCAAGGCTGCAGATAAAGAAGCAAAGCCGGCACCCTACTGGTGGGTACTGCTGCAGTCTGTGGCTATCGGGCTTTTCACGGGACTGGTAGGTGCCGGGGGAGGCTTTCTGCTCATACCACTCATCCTCTCAGTAGAGCCGATGGAGTTTCGCAATGCGACGGCGACCTCGCTGGCACTGGTCACGCTCAACTCTACGATCGGATTCATAGGAGACCTCCAGTCCCATCAGGATATGGATTGGGCATTCCTGGCTACATTCCTCTCACTCTCTGTAGCGGGTGTACTGGGCGGCATAGCCATAGCCAATAAAGTAGATAATGTAAAACTGCGCCGGATATTCGGCTATACTATGATGTGTATCGCTATCTATATCCTGATACGCGAGATAGCTGCGCTGATACTTTAGCCTCCTTTCTTCTTTGCCCTGTAGCCTGCGGTTTGCAAGATGCCCAGGATCTTGTCCCGGTTGTCGCCCTGTATGATGATGACGCCATCTTTCACCGAGCCGCCTACGCCGCATTTTGTCTTGAGCATCTTGCCCAGCTTCTCCAGATCATCATCCACGCCGATGAAATTCTCTACTACAGTGGCCATCTTGCCACCACCGTGGCGCTCGAGTACGAGGTAGAGATTCTGCTGTGCAGGAGATAGCGTCTCCTGCTGCTCATGCTCCTCCTCCTGGCGGAAATCAGGATCGGTACTGTAGACTATCGGGCGGTTGTTGTCTTTCTTTGCCATGTTGCGGTATTAATAGGCGTCGAGCTCCTGGGGTACAATAATATTAAGCGCATTGGGCTCTACCTCCATCTCCAGGTCGTCGTGCCAGAGGAAGTGGTCACCATCAAAGTGGTACACGCGCTTAGGGCTGCCATATATCTTGATCTTTTTGGCACGGAATGACTCTGCCTCCGGCACCAGGTCGGGGCGCTTGAATAGCATGGCGAGGAATATCTTGACCAGCCGCTT
This sequence comes from uncultured Chitinophagaceae bacterium, assembly GCA_964571705.1. Taxonomy (GTDB): domain Bacteria; phylum Bacteroidota; class Bacteroidia; order Chitinophagales; family LD1; genus UBA1941. Next base: position 27,770 of record CAZNDJ010000013.1, on the reverse strand, counting down.
CAGCGGGAAGCTGCGGACGAGTATCACATCCATGATACCGTCGTGCATAGATGTGGCAGGGAATACGCCAAGCTTGTATCCAAACTGGCTGGAGTTGAACGCTGTGAAGAGGTAAGTCTCGCGCTCCACTTCTATATCGTCTATCTGTATTTTGGCGTAGGAAGGCTTGTAGTGATAAAAGACCTCACGTGCACTGGCCAGGAAGTAGGAGAAAAAGCCCCGCATGACCTGAGACTTGAAGCGTCGCGCTGCGTGCGCATCAAACCCGAAACCACCCGTACTGACGAAGTGGCCGGCATTGGTCCTGATCATATCGAGCTTGACTATCTTGCCACTATTGAGCACCTCCAACGCTTTTTTAGCATTGCGTACGGGCATCTTGAGGTGGCCAGCCATACCATTGCCTGAGCCATAGGGTATCACTCCGAGGGCTGCATCGCTGCCTCTGAGGCCGCGGGCTACCTCATTGATAGAGCCATCGCCACCTACAGCTACTACTACGCTATAGCCATCCTGCACAGCAGCGGCCGCCAGCTCTGTAGCATGACCGGCATACTGTGTGTACTGGATGGTAAAGTCATACTTCACATAGTCCAGGTACCTGGCTATTTTCTCAGGGATACCTTCCTTTTTGAAGACCCCTGATATGGGATTAATAATAAACAGGATTCTCTGTCGGGACATGGTTTCTTTCACTTTTGCAAAAATACTGCACTACTCTATCGGACGAATATATACGAGATGTATTGAATGAGACCGGAAAATTCAGTGACTAGAACTTATCCTTCCACTTAGGATGCTTGGGGTCCAGCAGGTAGCTGAAGCGTATAGACACGACATTATTATACTCACCCTTCACACGCGATCCCTGTACGGCATCCCTCAGTTTCAGGAATGAATACGAAAAACGGACGCCTATGCCTATTCGTCTCTTGATAAAAAAAGTAGCACAGGCCTGACCACTCAGGTCTATCTTGCGGGGCTGCTGACCATTGGGGTCAGGATGTGCGGTGACATTATTGCCGGCGGAGTCGGACTGGCTATACCGGGCCAATACCCCCAACTGTAGCCCAAGGCCAAACATTACTACCTTTTTGTCATGGACATTGATACTCACCGGTACATTGATATAGTCCATAGTGATATCATACTTATTTTTCGTACCGTCTGAGTAGGTGGCATAGTGCGCCTTGGCTCCCTGCATGGAGTAGATCAGCTCTATACTCGTAGAGAAGCGCTTGCTGAATTTGATCACAGTACCTACGCCGATATGGGCGCCTACTTTTCGATAGCCTACCTCGGCATCCCCGTCTACCTGAGAGAGATTGAGCCCTCCCACAAAAAGGGCTTTGAACAGGGATTCATTGTTAAAATTGGGCTTAGTTTCGTCAGGAACGGGCTGATCGGGCTGGTTGGTGGCCTGCTTTTTGACGATTTTCTTAGGTTTAGGGCTGGTATGCACCACTGTGTCCTGCTGAGCCCAGGCCAGAGCCGGGAGCAAGATTATTATCCACAGTGTGAGTTTCTTCTTCATCCGGCAAATGTAAACAAACTAATTTCGTAGATATATCGCTGACGCGATTCTGACAGGAATATGATAAAGCACAATGCCGCATTTCAAAAGAAAGTAGAAGACATCCTCGGTGAGGGTGGCTATGTAGTACGCTACGAGAAGGGGAGTTTTAACTCAGGCTTCTGCGTACTGGAAAAGAAACGCGTGGTAGTGATCAATAAGTTTCACTCTCTGGAGGCCAAGATCAATAGCCTCGTGGAGATACTCGGTATCGTAGACCTCGATCTCAGTGAGATGTCTGACGCGTCTAAGAAGCTCCTTGGCGAGCTGACACACACAGAAGCTACCCTGCTCTAAGGTTTTCAAGCATTTTTCAGATCAAATATCGCTGCGGTCATCACACCCGCTGTCTCCGTGCGCAGTCTGCTGGTGCCCAGTGAGACTGGTATGAATCCATTCTGCCTGGCTGTAGTGATCTCTTCTTCTGAGAAATCGCCCTCCGGCCCTATCATCACGATGATGCTCTCGCCTGCGGCGAAGCAATCCTTTATATGAAGCGTCTCCTCCTCGCAGTAGCCTATAAACTTGCGGGAGATGTCTATGGGCACTCCTTTCAGGAACTTATCCAGCGCTATGGGTTCATTTATCAGGGGCAGGTGGAGGTGGAGTGACTGCTTGGCCGCGCTGAGGGCCACCTTCTGCAGGCGGTCGGTACGCAGCTCACGGCGCTCGGACCGGCGGCAAATGATAGGTGTGATCTGATGCACCCCTATCTCAGTGGCCTTTTCTACAAACCACTCCAGGCGATCCATATTCTTGGTAGGGGCTATGGCTATGTGCAGGCGGGCAGCGGTGCCAGCCTGCTGCCGGACCATGGCACCGATAGCTATGATAGCGCCCTTTTTGGTCAGGCTCTGGATAGTGGCGTGGTACAGCGCCCCCACCCCGTCAAAGGCATACAGCGCCTCTCCCACTCTCATGCGGAGCACCTGTATATGGTGGGATTCATTGTCGTCCAGCTCTATGATGGCACCCGGAGCAGCTTGGGGGGTATAGACCAAATTCATCATGTGAAAGTAAGTGTCACACACCGTATTTGTATGGTAATGAAAGAAAAAAACAAATTTTTTGTATCCCTATCGCTGTTTGCCCGTATAAATGAGAGATGAACTTATTATAGTGCTAAAACTCTAAAAACCAAATGAATATCTCTCGACAGACAGTTTATATCACTGGCGGATCTACAGGTATAGGACTGTCTCTAGCTATGAAGCTCGCAAGCCAGCACTACAAGGTTTGCATCTTTGCCCGTGATCCTGCGAAACTGAACCAGGCCCAGACTGCTATCCGCGCTGCGGGTGGCGTATGCTACGCCTACTCTGTAGATGCCACCAATATGGAGGCAGTATCTCATACTATGGACTATGCCATCAGAGAAGCAGGAGTACCCGATATCCTGATCAACTGCGTAGGCCGTGCTATCCCCCACCGTTTTGAAAATATCAGCGGCTCGATGATGATGGATACGATGCAAGCCAATGTAGGCAGTACCTGGCACGTGATACAGGCCCTGCTGCCACATATGAAGGCCAAAGGCCGCGGCCGCATAGTAGTGACCTCCTCTATGGGTGGACTGCTGGGTGTGTATGGCTACACAGATTACTCTGCTTCCAAATTTGCATTGATAGGTTTCTCCGAGTCGCTGAGGCAGGAGCTGAAGCCTCACAATATATGTGTGCAGGTGCTCTGCCCGCCCGATACGGATACCCCAGGCCTCGAGCTGGAAAACCAGACCAAGCCGGAAGAGACACGAGCTATATCACAGTCTACAGGCCTGATGAGCGCAGACGATGTAGCAGACCACACCATACGCGGTATGCGCAAAGACAACTTTATGATCATACCCGGCATGGACGGCAAGATGACGTGGATACTGAAGCGCCTGTGGCCATCCCTCACACACATCCTGATGGACCGTATAGTACGCAAAGTACAAAATACGCAGCCGCAGCAGCCAGTCATCAGCCACTACCACAGGCACCTGGCACGGGCATAAAATTCTACTTGCTATTACCATTCATTTTGGCCTAACTTGGCAGCGGTAAAACGCTCCCAATGGCTATTTCTCAAAAGACCATCTTCATCACCGGCGGCTCTACAGGCATCGGCCTGTCTATCGCTACAGAGCTGGCAAAAAATGGCAATACGCTCTGCCTCTTTGCGCGCAATGCAGCCAATCTACAAAAGGCACAGGCACTAGTGACAAGTGCAGGGGCCAAATGCAATATCTATCCCGTAGATGCCAAAGACTATGACAGTACAAAAGCTGCCATAGATAAGGCCGTAGCAGAGACCGGCGCGCCAGACCTGCTCATCAACTGTGTGGGCCGCGCCTATCCGGAGCACTTTGAGAATATCACCGCGGCCATGATGGAGGACACTATGCGGACCAACTTCAGCAGTGTGTGGAATGCCGTGCAGGCTACGCTACCGTACATGAAAGCAAAGGGAGGCAAGATCGTCAATACATCTTCTATCGGAGGCTTTGTCGGAGTGTTTGGCTATGCTGATTACTCGGCATCAAAGTTTGCCATTATCGGCTTCTCAGAAGTGCTGAAACAAGAGCTGGCAAAGTACAACATCAAGGTGCAGGTACTCTGCCCGCCTGATACGGATACGCCGGGCTTTGCGGAGGAGAATAAGACCAAGCCTGAGGAGACCAAAGAGATATCAAAGACCGCCAAGCTCATGACCTCTGAGGCATTGGCCAGAGAGACTGTAAAAGCGCTGGAAGGAAATACATTTCTGATCATACCCGGCGGTGATGGCAAGCTGACCTACTGGATGAAAAGGCATTTCCCATTCATCGTGAATATGGTGATGGATAGTGCGATCAAAAAGGTGCAGAAAAGGAAGTAAATTGGGCTGACTATCCCTTCAGGTAGCCGATCTGCTTGCCTACCTTCTCAAACTTATCCAGGATAAACTCGAGGTGGCTCTGCTCATGCGTAGCCATGTAGCTCGTACGCAGCATCTGCATGCCCGGAGGTGTGGCGGGTGAGATAAAAGCGTTTACAAAAACACCTTCATCATACAGCTTGCGCCAGAAGAGGAAGGTCTCCTCATCACTACCTATGAATACAGGAACGATAGCCGTCTGCCCCTCCGGTACATTAAAGCCGATACTGCGCAGACCCTCGCGGATAAACTGAGCATTGGACGACACCTTCTGCGCCAGCTCCGGTTGCTCTATGAGTATGTCCAGTGCGGCATCTGCGGCGGCTACTGAGGCCGGTGTAGGTGAGGCGCTAAAGATCAGTGCCGGAGATTTATGCTTGAGATAGTTGATCACCTGCTCATCGCCGGCTACGAAACCGCCTAGAGAAGCGAGTGTTTTACTAAAAGTGCAAACTATCAGGTCAGTGTCCTCCTCTACTCCAAAGTGGAACGGAGAACCTTTGCCCGCAGGGCCCATCACACCAAAGCCGTGGGCATCATCTACCAGCAGCGCTGCGCCATATTTCTTAGCCACCTCGCTGATACCATCGAGGTTTGCCACGGTGCCAAAAGTAGAGAACACACCATCGGTCACTACAAACTTACCTGCGTCCTCCGGCAGCTTAGAGAGCTGCTTCTCGAGGTCCGCTACGTCATTATGCTTATAGCGTATCACATTTGTGCCCAGGCTGGCGGCCAGCATATTGCCGGCCTGTATAGAGGCGTGATTGTCGCGGTCAGAGAGGATATAGTCTTTGCGGCCTACCATAGGGAAGATCACCCCCTGCCCTGCCTGGAAGCCCGTACTAAAGAGCAAGGCAGATTCCTTGCCCATAAACTTAGCCAGTTTATTCTCCAGATTGATATGCAGGTCTATGGTACCGGTGAGGAAGCGTGAACCGGAGCAGCTGGTACCGTATTTCTCCAGTGCCTGGCGGGCTGCCTCTTTCACCTTGGGGTGAGCGGTCAGGCCCAGATAGTTGTTTGATCCGGCCATCACTACCTGGCGGCCCTCCATCATCACTACCGGACCTTCGCTCTCCTGTATGGGGCGAAAGTATGGATAGAGACCGGCTTGCTGCACTTCATAGTTGCGGGTGTACTCAGCGCATTTATCGAATATCGGTTTCCTGATTTTAGTCACTAACATAGCTTTTGGGAGTTTACAGAACAAAAGTGGCCATTATTTCGCTGAAAAAAGAAAGTCGTTGACTGAAACTCTGTTAATCACCGACCAAACGGGGCAATTCATGGGTGAATGAGAAAAGCGATAAACTATCAAAGATCATACATACCGAATCGGCTGAATATGAAATCTTAAGTAGTATATGAGTCCAAGGCATAGCTCTTTAAGTTTCAAAAAGAGCCCTCAGCATCAAGAATACCGCGCTCTTCATGTAGTTTTTGAGGGGTCAAAGTCCCCCGATCCTGTATTACCTTTAGAGCAATTAGCATTTTTCGCAAGACATCCTGTCCCTGTGGGCAGCGCGTCTTTATTGCAACCCGACACCCTATAACCACTGCTTATGAAGTATTTTTTATGCCTCTTAGCTACAGCATTGCTTCTTTCCGGCACTGCACAGGCACAATCATTTCCCAATCCCAGTACGCTCTCTACCGGCCAGGGCACTCCCGGATCGTTTGATCCTATCTGGACGGTATCACAGTGGTACTCCTCCAGCCCACCCAATCCTATAGGCCTCACCTATACCCCAGCGCTGATCAATAACAACTGCGCGCCCGGATCATGGGTAAACCCTGCCAGCCTGCCCCCACCGGCCAATAATGGTAACTGGATAACGGGCACTACCACTTCCTGCTCCAACAACTTTAATGATGGCTACCTGTACTTCCGCCTCACGCTCAACCTGCCTACGGATTGCAATGGCAATAGTGTAACGACTGCGGGCAACTATGTGCTGTACCTGGATGGCTATGTAGATAACCAGATCACAGACATATTTGTAAACGGTGCCAGCACAGGCATCAGTGGCGGTGGATTCTCTGCCGGCTCACAACTCAGCATCACCCTTCCCGGTCCATGGATACAGGGAACAAACTATATAGATGTCCAGGTATATAACTTCCCTAACGGTGGCAATAATAATCCCTATGGCCTGCTGCTGGTGGCCAATACTACCGCCAGCAGTACTGCCGATGGTGATGCAGACGGGATAGCAGATATCAGCGATCAATGCCCATGTACTGTAGGTCTGGCTCCCAGCGGATGTCCGCCAGCAGCCATCTCTGGGCCTACTACACTGTGTGCAGGGCAGAGTACTACGCTCACTGCCACTGGTGGTGGCACCTACCTATGGAGCGATGGCTCTACCGGCACATCTATCACAGTGACGCCTGGCAATAATACTCCCTACAGTGTGACCACCACTCAGCCGTCAGGATTTACCAGCACTGCATCTGTGAATGTTGTGGTAAACCAGCCTCCATCACCAGCGATCTCACCCGCTACAGCCACAGTATGTGCGGGCAATAGTATAACCCTCACGGCCAGCGGTGGTACCAGCTATAGCTGGAGCAACAGTGGTACATCTGCAGCCATCACAGTGACGCCAGCGGGTACTACAGCATACTCCGTGACCGTGACCGATGCTAATAACTGTACAGCCACCATGAGCAGAAGTGTGACCGTGCACTCGCTCCCCGTGCCGTCTATCAGCCCAGCCTCCGTGGCTATCTGTGCGGGTACCAGTACTACGCTCACGGCCAGCGGCGGCACAAGCTACAGCTGGAGTACCAGCGCAAGTACGGCTGCTATCACTGTGACACCGGCAGGTACGACATCGTACACTGTGACTGTGACAGATGTCAACAACTGCTCAGCTACTGCATCCCGGAGCGTCACTGTCAATACTCTGCCTGTAGCATCTATCAGTCCTGCTACAGTGGCCGTCTGTGCCGGTAGCAGCGTCACCCTCACTGCCGGAGGAGGTACCAGCTATACCTGGAGTACCAGCGCTACCAGCGCAGGTATCAGCATCACCCCCGCAGGTACCACATCCTATACCGTGACTGTAAAGGATGCTAACAACTGTACTGCCTCTGCCAGCAGGAGTGTGACTGTAAACGCGCTGCCGGTAGCAGCTATCAGTCCTGCATCTGTAGCTATCTGCGCGGGTACTAGTACTACCCTCACTGCCAGCGGCGGTATTGGCTACAGCTGGAGCACCACCGCGGCATCAGCCGCTATCACTGTGACACCAGGAGGTACTACTTCATATACAGTCACGGTGACCGATGCTAATAGCTGCTCTGCGGTGGCATCCCGGAGCGTCACTGTCAATTCACTACCGGTAGCAACTATCAATCCTGCTACGGTGGCAGTCTGCGCAGGTAGCAGCGCTACGCTCACCGCCAGTGGTGGTGCGGGCTACAGCTGGAGTACTAGTGCGACTTCAGCTGCTATTACTATCACACCTGCTGGTACTACTTCCTATACCGTCACAGTGACAGATGCCAATAACTGCTCCGCTGCTGCTACAAGAAGCGTGACCGTAAACGCGCTGCCTATACCATCTGTCACTCCCTCATCCATAGCTATATGCGCAGGTAGCAGTGCCACAGTCACAGCAGCAGGCGGTACAGGCTATAGCTGGAGTACGAGTGCTGCTACGGCGGCGATCACGGTCTCGCCAGTTGGCACTACTTCCTATACAGTCACAGTGGCTGACGCCAATAACTGCACTGCGTCGGCATCGGCCAGTGTGACGGTAAATCAACTGCCAATACCATTTATCACACCGGCTACCGTCGCCGTGTGTGCTGGCAATAGCGCGACACTGACCGCCAGCGGCGGAGTGACATATATATGGAGCAATACAGATAATACCGCTGCCACTACTGTCACACCTGCAGGCACTACATCGTACACCGTTACAGTGGCGGACATCAATAACTGTACAGCGGCTGCTACGAGAAGTGTCACTGTACATACGCTACCGGCATCCTCTATCACACCGTCAGCTGCTGCTGTGTGTCCGGGCGGTAGCGTTTCTCTCACAGCCAGTGGAGGCACCGCCTATAGCTGGAGCACTGGCGACGTGACTGCCGCAGCTACTGTGAGTCCGGTATCTGCCACTACATACTATGTGACTGCGACCGATGCCAATAACTGCTCTGCGGCCACCTCTGCATCAGTATCTATCTATGCTGCACCCACCCCTGTCATCACCCCGGCTACCATCGCTATATGTGCCGGAGATGCAGCGAGCCTCACTGCCAGTGGAGGTACCGGCTACAGCTGGAGCAGCGGAGCGCTGACGGCTGCTATCTCTGTGACACCGGCAGGCACTACCACCTACACAGCTACCGTCACTGATGCTAATAGCTGTACAGCGAGTACTACTGCCACCGTATCTGTCAATCCGCTGCCTGTAGCAGCTATCAGCCCAGCTACACCAGCTATATGTGCAGGTAGTGCCACGTCGCTGACCGCCACAGGTGGCACGAGCTATCTATGGAGCAGCACAGCTATCACGGCCAGTATATCTGTATCGCCTTCTACCACTGCATCCTATTCCGTCACGGTGACTGATGCTAATACCTGCAGCGCTACGACCAGCACCACTGTATCTGTCAACTCTTTGCCATCAGCTAATATTTCACCTGCAGCCATCGCTATATGTGCAGGCACCAGCACTACGCTCACAGCCACAGGTGGCACCTCCTATACATGGAGTACCGGAGGTACTGGCACTACGCTCAACGCTGTACCCTCGTCTACAGCCACATATACCGTGGTAGCCACAGATGCTAATGCGTGCACAGCCAGCGCTACGGCCACTGTGACGGTTAATGCGCTTCCGACGCCGTCTATCAGTGCATCTGCGCCTCAGATATGCCTGGGCTCCAGTGTGACCCTGACCGCCGCCGGCGGGGTGAGCTATCTATGGAATAACGGCAGTACGACGTCAGCTACTACTATGTCACCAGCCAGCACCACCACTTACTCTGTAGTAGCTACAGATGCCAATAACTGTAGCGCCTCGGTATCTCAATCGATCACGGTGATCCCGGCCATGATCCTGAGTACCTCTGTGACCGACGTAAGCTGTAATGGCGGCTCCGATGGTGCAGTGGTGCTCAGTGTGAGCAGCGGGCAGAGTCCTTATACTTATCTATGGAGCAATACTGCTCTTACTCAAAATATCAGTGGACTGACTGCCGGCAGCATGACTGTAGCTGTCACTGATGCTGCAGGGTGTACTGCCACTACAGGCGCTACGATATCTGAGCCCGCACCTATCACTACCACAGCCACGACCAAAGACCCCCTCTGCGCGACACTGGGTGACGATGGCAGTATAGCCCTCACGACTTCTGGCGGCATAGCTCCATACCTCTACCTGTGGGCTGATGGCGCTACAGCCAGTGCCCGGCAAAACCTGGCGCCGGATACCTATGCTATCACCGTATCAGATGCGCAGGGATGCTCTGTGACCACATCAGCCACGCTTGCATATACTTATGACTTTACTATAGAGGCTACCCCGGCGGCGACCATAGAGCTGGGAGACAACACCACCCTTGCATACAGTGTCACCGGATACTCGGGCACTCTGAGCAGCCGGTGGACCACAGACTACGGACTGAGCTGTACAGACTGCGCAGCGCCGGTAGCTGCACCAGGCCAGACCACCCGGTACCAGATCACCGTCTCCAATGCCCAAGGCTGCACTGCCAGCGACACGACCACAGTCATAGTCATAGCCAATTACTCGATCTTTATCCCAAATGCTTTCTCTCCTAATGGAGACGGTACAAATGATTACTTCGAATTTTATGGCAATAAAAAAGCTGTCAAGTTTGTAAACGCAGAGGTGTTTGACCGCTGGGGAGAGAGCGTATTCCGCAGCAATGACATCAACTTCCGCTGGGATGGCACCTACAGAGGCGCGACAGTGGAGCCGGGCACCCTTGTATGGCAGATCAATGTCACCTTCATAGACGGCCATAGTAATGCCATGCAAAAAGGCTCGCTGACCGTGATCCGGTAAACGAGCCTTTTACGATGAAAATTATCTTGTTTTTATCTTCTACGCATGAAGATCGAAATGTAGTACAGCAGGGTGACGAGTGAACCCAGCGCAGCTACTACGTAGGTCATGGCAGCCCATGTGAGTGCATCTTTGGCCTGCGCGTGCTCACTGGTAGCAGTGGTACCGCTGCTCTCGAGCCATGCCAGGGCCCTGTTAGACGCATCAAACTCTACCGGCAGCGTGATGAAAGAGAAGAAGGTAGTGAGCGCAAAGAGCCCAACACCGATGAGCAGCACATACACACCGAATATACCCGCAAAACCCATCAGTACCATACCGGCCAGCAGTATCCACTGCACCCAGTTAGATGCAAAAGTGACCAACGGCACCGTAGAGGTGCGCAGCCCGAGCCAGAAGTAGGCGCGTGCATGCTGCACTGCGTGGCCGCACTCGTGCGCCGCTACAGCCGCCGCTGCGACACTATTGCCACTATACACCTCGGGAGAGAGGTTCACTGTCTTATCAGCAGGATTATAGTGATCCGTCAGCCTGCCTTCTACAGACTGTACTGTCACGTCATAGATACCATTGTCACGGAGCATCTTGGTAGCTACCTGTGCGCCGGTCATATTACCTGCAAAAGGTACGCGTGAATATTGCTCCATTTTAGATTTCAGCCTCGCCTGCACGAGCCAGCTTATACCGAGTATCAGCAGCGAGATTATCCAGAAAGAACCCATTGTTTGTTGTTTTTAGTTTTAACTGACAAAAGCTATGCTAAAGAAATTCCCCTGCACTTTTGTCATACTATTCAGACGAAAGATGCAGCAGCAAATTTCTTTCAGGCACTAAATGACTGATTTTTAACTGCTTTTTACAAAAAAAGCTTCACAATTTCACAATGCGCTGTGTCAGACTGCCGCGCTCAGTGTCTATTTTCACTATGTACACACCAGCGGCTATGTGTGATAGAGAGGTGCTGTAGTAATCACCGCCATGCATAGGTGGCGTATCAGTTTCTACCTTTCTTCCATCCAGATCATAGATCTCTACAGTCACGTGGTTCTGATTTTGAGAGTCATACCAGATGGTCAGGTCATTCTGGAAAGGATTGGTCACTATCTGGATAAAATTTGCAGCATCAGGAGCGGGCAATTTACGAACCCTGTTGCCAGCAGAGATCAGCCATATATCCGGATCTATCTGCATGGAGTCTACCTGAAATGGAACATGCGCCGTAAACTCTTGTCCTGATGAAGTATGCTCCAAGGTCAGCGTAGTATCCCGGCCCTGCCCATAAGCACGGACAGGCACTTTCATTTTGAAAAAAGCTACAGAGGGGTTGCTGCTGGCCTGGGATAATTTCATGGTCAATGTACCGCCGCTCTGTGACCAGTCCAGCGCATAGGAAGGGTAACCTCCATTATAGTACCACTGCTCGAAAAACCATGTGAGGTCCATGCCGCTCTGTGCCTCAAAGTGTGCCTTTAATAATTCCGTTTTTGAAAAGCTGTACACAAGAGCCGGATCTGTAGCATAGCTCTTCATAGCAGCAAAGAAATTGCTGTCTCCTATCTCCCAGCGTACCATATGCAGAAGGAAAGCGCCTTTGGAGTAGGTGAGCGTATTGTCAAATATCCGGCCCACTGAACTGGTATCATCGCAGAGCACCGTGCCATTGGCACCATTTATCGTTCTCTTGAGTGTAGTGGCTCTCCAGGCATACCACCACTCTGGTGCCAGCCGCTCATAGCAGAGACCGGACAGATAGGTGGCAAAGCCCTCGTTGAGCCAGATCTCTGACCAGCTGTCACAGGTCAGCTTATCTCCAAACCATTGGTGCGCCATCTCATGATTCAGCAGCTCAAAATCAGGAGCGACCACAAAGCTCATGGTCTGGTGCTCCATACCGCCTCCCCATAGAAACTCTGCATGACCATATTTCTCCCGGATGAATGGATAGGGGCCAAACAACTCCGAGTATAGCTGTAAGGCATGCGCCACATTGCTGTCTGTAGCCAGCCAGTCTGCCTCCTCTTCCGGGAAGAAGTAATTGAGCATCGTGATATCACCATAGCGCGAGGCTACCTGAAAGGTATGCGCTTCATAGTTGCTCACTGCCATGCCTATGAGATAGGTAGCTATCGGATACCTGTGCCGCCAGTGATAGGTCACAGTATTACCCACTATCATGCTATCGGTCATGAGGCCATTTGCACCTGCATGAAATCTATCGGGCACGTTGATATAAAAATCGAGTGAGTCTATTTTATCTGTCAGCGTCATTTTGCTGGGTAGCCAGTCGCGCGCACCATAAGGCTCGGAGAGTGTCCACAAGACTGGCACGGTGTCATAGTGGATATTGGTAACAAAGGAGCCAAAGCCATTCTCGGGTGGCACACCGCTATAGAAAACCACTACCGAATCAAGCGCAGATATCGCAGCCGGAAAGTTGATCGTGATCGCATTGCCACTATGTGTGACACCAGACAGGCGGGCGCCGTGGTAGTAAACAGAATCTACAGACAAGGTATCTGTCAGGTCAAAGGCCATCTGCGTGAGTGAGGTGACAGGACGGAAGTAAGAGGTCACACTACCTGCTATATACCTCACTGCCGGGTCTACCTGCACTGCTATGCGGTGGTAGACGAGGTCATAATTGGCCGTAGGTGCGAGGCCGATAGCATCTGCGCTCTCAGTTTTGGAGGCGTGATGGGTGTAAGTGCCCGGCTCAAAAGAATGGCATACCTGCGCCCGGATATCAGCAGATAGCAGCAGTAGTACTGCAAGGAAAACACCGGGCAAAGCACAGATACGGGGCATGATTAAAATTAATCATTAGCAACGGGATATTCAAAGTAGTTGCGGTCCGTTTCCCAGAGTTTAACTTTTAGGTCGTACTTCTTATCCAGCTTTGCGCGGATGCGGTCATAGACCACCACCACTATGTTCTCTCCTGTAGGATTGAGGTTTTTAAACTCGGCTATATCCTCATTCAGGTTAGAGTGATCCATATAGTTGAGTATCTCATTATTGAGTATCTCATTGAGCACCTTTATATCTATCACATACCCTGTCTCGGGGTCTATCTCACCGGTCACTTTGGCTTCTACGTAGTAGTTGTGGCCATGATAGTTAGGATTGCTGCAGAGGCCAAAGACTTCTTTATTTTTCTCATCACTCCAGTCGGGGCGTGCCAGCCGGTGAGCCGCGTTGAAGTGCATTTTGCGATAGACGGATACTCTCATGCACCAAAAATAGAAATTAAATAGCTCCTAGGCTTTCTTATCCGTAGCCGGAGTACTATCCTTTACTATAATGACAGGTGCTACCGGAGGAGGCGCTATGGTGTCTATTAGAATATTGGGTGCCGGCTCCAGGTATTCCTTGCGGTAGATCTGCACCAGCAATATAAAATAAGAGATCAGCAAGGGCCCGAATATCAAACCCAGAAAGCCAAACAGCTCTATGCCTATCACCAGTCCAAAGAACGTGACCAGTGGATGCGTATTGCCATATTTCTTTAGCATAGAGAAGCGGACCAGGTGCTCTACATTGACCAGCAGCAGGCCATTATAAATGGCAGCGCCGATACTGCCGCCGTGCTTACCACTGATATACATGTAAATGGACACAGGTATCCAGACGATAGCTGCACCGATGATCGGTATCATAGAGGCAAAGCCCGTGATCACACCCCAGAAAAATGGCTGCTCCATACCAAACATCCAGAAGCCGATCCAGGCGATGACCGCCTGTATCACTATCAGGATGGGTATGCCTATGACGTTAGACAAGGTCTGTATGCGGAGTTCTTTGAGCAGCAGGGCTGTATTTTCTTTATTGAATGGTGAGGAGGCCCTGACATAGCGCTCCATAGTACGCCCCTCCATCAGCATAAAGTATAGTAGAAAATAAAGTACGGCTATCTGGGTAAATGAGCTCAAAGTGGCTGATAATAAAACCGGGATAAAGTCTGCCCCCGCGGCGGTCACCTTGCTGATAGTATCCTGAGATACCAGATCGATACCATAATTAGCTGAGAGGTTTGCATTCCATCCCTTCACTACATCCAGAAACTCGGAGTAATGCTGCACCATATACGTAGCCTTGGAGGACAGCATAAAAGATAACAGGCCGATAGGGATGAGTACTACCACCATAGATACCACCAGCAGTATGGATACCGTGAGTGTTTTATTCCACCGCCGCACCTCGGTGAGCTGAAACATAGGCTGCCGGAAGATGATATAAAGGGTAGCCGCCCCGAGAAAGGAGCTGATGAAATCCCGGAGCATATACCCCAGTATACAGGCAAGTATAGTGAGGATAGTGAGGAAATAAAATTGCTTGACTTTGCTATGTGAGAATGTTTCGATCATATGTCTGACTAATATACAGCAGTTTCTGTTTCACCGCTGTGGATAGGGGTTTGTGTATTTTTCCTTACTTTGCCACAAAGGCTGCTGCTTGCTACGCAAAGACCGTGCTATAAAACTGCTCCTCTGGTTTTCTATCCTGCTATCGTCAGGTAGCAGTTTTGCATTTGAAGCCTATGATGATAATAATCCCTATACCGGATATGACTATGCGCGGCTGGACTCTGCTATCAGGGTCACCTCTGCCCGGTATGCCCGCTACCCGGCCAGTGCAATGCTGATGCGCCAGCTGGCAGATCTCTACACCGCCAAATCTGAGACTGACTCTGCCCTCTCCTGGTGGCAGCGCCTGTCCGCGCTACAGCCAGCAAACGATACGCTGCCATACCAGCAGGCGCTGCTACTCTATGACGATGGCCGCTATGATAGTGCCTACAGCGCTATCAGCAGGAGTCTATCCCTGCGGGGCTCTGATATCAACTATCTGACCCTGGCAGCGATCACAGCCTATCGCCTGCGCCACATTGATTCGGCGCTGGCCTACAGCCAGCGTGCACTGGCCATAGACGGCCGCAATGTGAATGCCCTGCTCCTCGCCGGCCTCTGCCTGCGCGACCAGCAGCATTATGACGAGGCGCTGATACAGTTCAGCCACTGCCTGGAGGCAGCTCCATCCAATACTGATGCGCTGATCCACCGCGCAGAGATATTTGTGCTGCTGCACAACTATAATAATGCCCTACGCGACTACTCTGCCGCCCGCGCAGACCTGAGCGAAAATGCAGATGTGATCAATAACATAGGTATCTGCTACTATGAGTCTGGCAGCTATAATAAGGCTATTGACCTATTCCAAAGGGCTATCGTGCTCAATAGTCGCCAGCCCGAGGGAAATTTTAATAAGGGCATCACGCATTACAAACTGCATCAGTTTGACTCTGCCTCTGCAGGCCTGCGTACTGCCGGTGTAGTGTGGGACTCCTGCCAGGCGGATAGCTGCCATGCGCGCTATCTCGATGCGGTTTACTATCTGGGCCTCTGCTACAAGAAAACAGGCAACCTGGCCGAAGCTCAAAAGCAATTTGAATTTCTACAGAAAGAGAAGTACAGGACCGATCTCACTGACGAGATACAGCATATCCGCTATGCGCTGTTCTTCTCCAGAAACTGGTACTATATCGTACTGGCCGTGATAGCTGCTATCGCACTCATCATAGCGGTAGTCCGCATGCTGCGCAGATAAATTTCACTTTCCCCGGCTAAGCCTGCTTAGGCATTCTTAGCATTCATGCGGGCCTTGTGGCCTTGCTGTTCCTTGTGCAGTTTGCGCGCATAGACCAGCTCCAGTATGATAGGGAATATGAGCAGGGTGAAGACCGTATCAGTGACCAGGCCACCTATCATGACACGTGCCAGCGGACGCTGCGTCTCAGAGCCGATGCCTGTGCTGATAGCCGCCGGCAGGAGGCCGATAGCCGCCATCATAGCAGTCATCACCACCGGGCGTATACGGGTGCGCACAGTATTCTTGATGCTCTCTACCAGCGGATGCCCGTCGTGCATATACTCGTGGAAGCCTGATATGAGTAGCACCCCATTCTGCACGCAGACACCAAAGAGTGCGATGAAGCCTACACCGGCAGAGATACTGAAGTTAGTACTCGTGAGGAGCAGCATCCAGATACCACCTATGAGTGCAAATGGCACCTTGAGTATCACGAGGCCCGCATCCTGGAAGCTACCGAATGTGATAAAGAGCAGGATAAAGATCACTGTGAGGCTGATAGGTACTACCTGGCCGAGACGCTTCTGCGCACGCACCTGGTTTTCAAATTCGCCTTTCCACTCCATGCTCATCCCCTTGCCGAGTTTGATCTTATCTCCCACCTTCTGCTGGGCCTCTACGATCGTACTACCCAGGTCACGGCCACGCACGGAGAACTTGACCGCGCAGAAACGCTTGTTACCCTCGCGGTAAACGAATGCAGGTCCCGTCACAGTATGGATGCGCGCTATTTCCTTCAGCGGCACTTTGGTGCCGGTCAGCGTAGGTACCATCAGCATACCGATGGCCTCCTCATTTTCACGAAACTCGGGGCTATAGCGCACACGGATATCAAACTTGCGCTCGCCCTCATAGATCTGCGTAGCACCCTTGCCACCTATGGCCATCTCTATCACAGCCTGTGCATCTGCGGTAGCTACGCCGTAGACACCCATCTTCTCCTGGTTGAGCTCTACGCGCAGCTCAGGCTGGCCTATGAGCTTCACCACGCCGAGGTCCTCTACGCCCTGTACGTGCTCCAGTATGTGCTGGGCAGAGTCGGCCAGCTCCTCCAGCTGGAAGAGGTCCGTGCCATATATCTTGACCGCCAGTGACCCTTTCACACCGCTCACAGCCTCCTCCACATTATCCATGATAGGCTGAGAGAAGTTGAACGAGATGCCCTGAAACTCTGCAAAACGCGCCTGCATGGAGTCTATCAGCTGATCCTTTGTGATATCGCGGGTCCACTCTTCCTTAGGTTTGAGGTCTACGTGAAACTCGATATTGAAAAAGCTGGTAGGGTCGGTACCATCATTAGGACGACCTGTCTGTGACATCACGCCCCTGATCTCAGGAAAAGTCACCATGATCTTCCGGAGCTTCTTGGTCATCTCTACCGACTGATCCAGGGAGGTGCTCAGCGGCATATTAGCACGGATATAGATCGCGCCTTCATTGAGGTGAGGTAGAAACTCAGTACCCAGAAATTTGAAGCTGACGAGCCCAAACACCATGATAGCGGTAGCTACCACCAGGCTGGTTTTGCCGTTTTTAAATGTAAAGCTGAAGCCAGTAAAGATCTTGTGCTGAATAAACTCTACGAACACGTTGTGCTTTTCCTTCACATTCGTATTGAGCAGGATGCTGATGAGCACAGGCACGAGTGTGAGCGTAAAGATCAATGCACCGAGAAGCGCAAAGCCCAGTGTCCACGCCAGTGGTGAGAACATCTTACCTTCTACTTTCTGGAATGAGAAGATAGGCAGTAGCGCCGTGATGATGATCATCTTGGAGAAGAATACAGCTTTCGCTTTTTCACCACCTATGCGCTTGATCATGCCGAGCTTCGATAGTTTATTGAATCGCTCCTGCCCATACTTGTGCGCTAGCTCATCCAGCGCTACAAATAGTCCCTCTACCATCACCACCGCACCATCTATGATGATACCAAAGTCTACTGCACCGAGTGAAAGGAGATTGGCCGTCATGCCCTTCATCTTCATACAGAAGAAAGCGAATAGCAGCGCCAGAGGGATGATGATGGACACGATCACCGTAGTGCGCCAGTCCAGCATAAAGACAAAGACGATCACCGTGACGAGGAATATACCCTCCAGGAGGTTGTGCAATACGGTGTGCGTGGTATAGTTGATCAGCGTGCCACGGTCATAGAAGGTATCTATTTTGACATCTGCAGGCAGGATCACATCGTTCAGTTCGCTTACTTTATCACGCAGTGCTGCGAGTACCTCGCTAGGGTTCTCACCCTTGCGCATCACTATGATACCCTCTACCAGGTCATCTGTAGAGTCGCGGCCTATGTAGCCCAGTTTAGGCAGGCTGGACTCTACTACGTGTGCCACATTCTTGACCAGTATGGGTGTATTGTTGCGGCTGTCTATGATCACATTCTCTATCTCATGTATATCATTCAGGAGGCCCAGACCGCGCACTACGTAGGCCTGGTTATTCTTGGTGATCACATCACCACCTACGTTCACGTTACTCTTGCTGATAGCGGTATACACGTCCAGTGCGGTCATGCCATATTTAGCCAGCTGGCCTGGGTCTACACTCACCTCGTAGGTCTTGACCTGCCCGCCAAAGGACACCACATCTGCTATGCCCGGCACCGCTTTGATCTGGCGCTCTATGACCCAGTCCTGTATGGTCTTCAGCTCACGCACAGATCTCGTCTTGCTCTTCAGTGTATAGCGGAAGATCTCACCCGTAGGCCCATATGGCGGCTCTATCTCAGGGTCAGCGCCATCGGGCAGATTGATGCCTTGCAGCCTGTTGGCCACTTCCTGGCGCGCGCGAAAGTCCTCCATGTCATCTTCAAACATGATGGTGATGACGCTGAGGCCAAAGAGGGATATAGAGCGCAGAGATGTCTTCTTAGGTACCGAGTTCATCTCGATCTCTATCGGGATGGTCACAAATTTCTCCACCTCCTCTGCACTGCGGCCAGACCACTGTGTGATAATGATCACACGCGTGCTCATCACATCCGGGAAGGCCTCTATCGGTGTGTTGATATAGGAGAATGCACCGGCTATGATCGCCACGATGGTGATGAAAAAGACGAATACTTTATTCTTGAGGGCAAAGCCTACGACGTTCCTGAAGAACTTATTCATGAATGAGTTTATTTAAACTTTGACCGATCAATTATTGACGAATAGCCTGGTACACCAGCAGGGCTGCCTTAGAGATCACTTTCTCACCCGGTTTGAGGCCGGCAGAGATATAGGTACGCGGACCCTGTGCATCGAGCACCTCCACCTCACGTATCTCCAGGTTATCCTTGGCGTGGTAGACCACCACATAGTTCCTGCTCTTGTCAAAAACTACAGCCGCACTCGGCACGTTCGGCATTTCCTTATCCTGCTCTTTGAATCGTACTGATACGCGCGCATACATCTCCGGTTTCAGCTCATAGTTTGGATTGTCCAGCATGATGCGTACCTGCAGTGTACGGGCTATAGGGTCCAGCGCGTTTGACACCAGATCTATCCTGCCGTAGTACACTTTGTCTGGCAGGGCCAGTGTGCGCACCTCTACAGAGTCACCGACTTTTACTTTCTCTACGTCTACTTCATATACATTGGCCAGTACCCATACCCTCTTGAGATCAGATACGGTGAAGAGCGGCGAAGCATCGTCAGAGCGGATCGGCTGATTGGGATTGAGCTTACGCTCTACTATAAATCCATTGTCAGGAGAGGTCAGAGCTACTACAGCACCCTTGCTGGCAGAACTGGTGCCTATCATGGTCAGTTGATTGCTCACCCTGTTCAGCTCCGATTCGGCCCTGGCCAGATCCTGCTGCGCCTGCAGCAAGTCGCGCTGACTGGCCACACCTTTGTCCATCATAGACTGTGTCACCTCCAGGTTCTTCTTAGCCAGGGTCTCGGCAGCGCGGGCATTCACCAGGTCATTCTGGAGGCCCAGCGCCTCTACACTCCTGATAGTAGCCAGTGTCTGGCCCTGAGAGACACGGTCACCCAGGTTTACCTTTACATCCTGCGCTATACCGCTCACCATAGGCATCACGCGCACTACATTATTCTGATCGTAGCTGATATCGCCATTCAGGTTTACGATACCGTCTACCTTATCCATGGTCACCTCGTCTACCTTGATGATCTTTTGCATCGTATCGCTGAGTACGAAGTTCTCTACTTTGACCTCTGCCTTCTTATCCTCATGGTGGCAGGAGCTGGCTCCGATGAGTATCGCTGAAAAAGCTGCTACAGAAAAAACTTTCTTTATCATATATAATTAGTGGTGTGCTTTAGTAGTTGGTTTAGCTTTAGAATACGTCCTTGCCCAGCGTATAATTGAGCTCATACACGCCCTGGCGGTAGTCTGATGTGAGCTGGTTCAGGTTTCTCCTGGAATCTCCATAAGAATCAAAGAAATCAAGGAACTCCACGAGGCCGATCTTGCGTTCTTTATACAGGTCTACCATGCCCTGAGATACTTTATTGAAGGACTTATTATAGTTCTGGTCAAAGGTCTTCTGCATATCTGTGATGTTAAGCATCTTCATCAGCGCACTACCTACTTCATTGGTCAGTCCGAGATAGGAATTGTCTGAACTATATTGCGCAGCCTTGATATTTGCCCTGGCAGAGCGGATATTGCCCTGATTGTGATTGAATACTGGCAGATCTATGCTCACACCCAGCCCCGTATAGTTATTATACGAACTACCAAACCGGTCATACTCAAAAAATAACGATGGATCAGGCACACCCTGGGCACGCTGCAGGCGGAGCTGTGTATTAGCTATGTCGACGCCGAGTTTGGCGGCTTTCACATCATAGCGCTCGGTCAGTGCTATGGCATTCAGAGAGTCTATACCTACACTTCTGATCTGGGCAGATATATCTTTTGCCACTGGCAGGTCGGGTACTATAAATTCATTTTTAGAGAACTTCAGCATCTGCTTGATATCGCTCTCGGCATCCAGCAGGCTCTCATAGTTGCTACGCTGCGCACTCTGGAGTGATAGCAACACATTCTGGAGGCGTACAGATTCTTTTTCACTTACATTGCCACTCTGGACCTGATAGGCGGTAGCATCTGCCAGTTGCTTCACTATACCTATCTGCTGCCGGTAGATATTATCATTTTGCAGATACAGGTCTATATTGCTCAGGTCAGTCAGCAGCTGGTATTTCAGCGCGCGGAGCAGGTCGTAATACTGGTACTCGGTCAGCTGCGTATTGTACTGCGCCAGCCTGATCTGGTTTTTGCGCTTGCCACCTATGCGGATCAACTGTGTGAGCTGGGCGCTCAGCTCGCCCTCTCCATTATTGGAGCTGACGGAAAACCACCGCTTGGTATTTGCATTATAAAAATTGTGGGTATAGCTGATGTTTGGATTGTCAAACAGCTTGGCCTGGAGCTCCAGCGCTCTTTGTACATCGATATTGGTCTTGCCTATCAGCAGCGTCAGATTGCTATCCAGAAAGCGCTTCTCCGCCTGCTCTATAGTGATATGAAGTGTATCTACAGTATAAACGGCCTGGGCCCGGATAGATAACAATAGAGTCAAGGCAACAAGGTATAGCCCTTTTCCTGGCATAAGGGAGTGCATTTTAGGCAAGTAAAGTATCTGAGACAGCAGCACGGGGCGCTGGCTTAACCCTATTTCAAAAATTAACATTCATTAGGTTTTAGATAAGGGGCCGTCCAAACAACATCCATTTACAAAAATATATAATAAATATTCTAATCGTTTATCCTCCATGGCAGGTCCCAAAGAAAATCTTTGCCCTCCTCCTTCGTCATCAACTTTAATATACTTTTACCGCCTGATATTGAATACATAGCTACATGGCCGCACCAGAAGAGAAGAAACCCAGACTATCCGTTGCCCAGATATGGCACTCCCTACGTATTTACCGTTTTATCCTGCCTTACAAATGGTACTTTATAGCGGGCATGATCTGCCTGGTCATCTCCTCTGGTATCGTAGCGGTGATACCTAGCGGCTTTGGCGATCTGGTGAATGCCGCTATCCCCTCCAAGGCTGCTATAGACCAGGTAGCGAAGGAGGTCCGCACCGGCCACGCGGACCATGAGAAGGTCGCTAATATCACTCAGCTGATAGACCAGATCAACCCCGCAGACAGCCCCGAAAAGCTCAAGCATATCGGCATTATGCTTGGTATCGTACTGCTGGTCACTGCTGTTTTCTCTTTCTTTCGCATATACCTATTTGAGTACGTGGGTCAGCGCTCCATGGCTGATATACGAAATGCCCTCTATGAACGTATCATCACGCTGCCCATTCAGTTTTTTGAAGAGAATCGGGTGGGAAACCTTACCTCCCGCATTTCTGCCGATGTATCTCAGTTGCAGGATGCTATTACCAATCAGTTGGCTTTTTTCGTACGCCAGCTCGTACTGCCTATCGTATGCATACCGATCTTGCTGGCAGTCTCTATCAGACTGACGCTGATCATTCTTGCCCTGCTCCCTGTACTCGTGGCTGCAGCAGTAGTTTTTGGCAGGTTTATCCGTACTATCAGCCGGCAGGCACAGGACAAGTTGGCTGAATCTGTGACTGTAGTAGAGGAGACTTTTCACAGTACTGATATCGTGAAAGCCTATACTAATGAGGGCTATGAAAGCCGCCGCTATGCCACGGTCAATAATGCAGTATCTCAGATAGGACTGTATGCTGCAAAATACAGGGCGGCCTTCGTATTCTTTATCATCATTGCCATGTTTGGCGCGGTGATATTCATAGTCTATGCAGGGCTCAATGAAGTAGCCCAGCGCCACATAGAGATCGGCGACCTGATCACGTTCTTCCTTCTTACTATGTTCATAGGCACCTCGCTCGCCGGTCTCAGTGAGAGCTATACGGTCCTGCAAAAGACCATCGGCGCCTCGGAGCGTATCAATGAGATACTGGATGAAAAGAGCGAAATAGCGCTGGCTGACGAAAAGCTCATGGCCACTGTATCCGGTCATGTAGAGTTTCGCGGAGTAGGCTTCAGCTATCCTACGCGTATGGACATACCGATCTTTAAAGACCTTGGCTTCTCAGTGAAAAGTGGCGAAAAGGTAGCCCTCGTAGGACCCAGCGGCTCGGGCAAGTCTACCATCATCAAGCTCCTATCCGGCTTCTATCCCTTCCAGCATGGAGATATCCTCATAGATGGCAAGAGTATCCATGCCTACAACCTCACAGCCCTCCGCAAAAACATAGGCCTTGTGCCGCAGGAGGTTATCCTCTTTGGCGGGTCTATACGGGAAAATATAGCCTACGGCAAAACCGATGCGACTGATGCTGAGATCATGGCCGCCGCCAAAAAGGCAAATGCCTGGGATTTCATCAGTGCCTTTCCCGAAGGGCTGGATACGATGGTAGGCGAGCGCGGCCTGAAGCTCTCCGGCGGGCAGAAGCAGCGTGTAGCCATAGCACGCGCCATACTCCGTGATCCCAGGATACTCATACTGGACGAGGCGACCTCTGCACTGGACTCAGAGTCAGAGCGTTTAGTAAAAGATGCGCTGGATAAGCTCATGGAAGGCAGGACCACCTTTATCATAGCCCACAGACTCTCTACCATCCGCGAGGCTGATACCATACTGGTGATCAATAAGGGCAAGATAGTAGAGCAAGGTGACCACAATACCTTACTCCATTTACCTGGAGGGCTCTATGCCAATCTCCTGAAACTGCAATATGAAACTGAGTAACTGCAATCCTGTTCATATCACATGCGTAAGCCCGGCATTTCAGTAGCCATTTTTTGCAATGAACTGATGCTGAGGTTATAATAAAAAACAACCAAGATGGCCCACATGGCAAACTGCTTGTCAGATAAGACAACAGAGCAAAATAAATCATATACCTAGAAATGGGTATATGGCGCATAGTCTACTATACGTCGCTGTATCTAATTGTGGTCAAATGCAACCACGGATCCAAGGCACCTGTCTCCCCTTACAAAGATTGTTTTGTAATTATATACTTGCACAAAATCCGCACTGGCATTAGATTATAGACACATATAGGCCAGGTACGATCCACGCCACAGCATCTCCGGGTGCCATAAAGCACTTTCTATCAATTCATTCATTCGAATGATATCCCATAAACAGGATATTGAATAATTTTATTTACTAATTTTTGATATTTGTTTTAATAATTATTCGATTAACAGGCAGATAATCTCGGCGTAACATTGGCATAATCCTCGTGCGCATATTAACTTTACTGATACAACTATCCCATAATGAAGCATTTTGACCCTACCCCCACCAGTAGAGTTCCCCTATCGTCACTGAAGACAACGAACTTACTCTCTTTCAGCAGGTTACTGACTATTCCCCTGTTGCTGCTATCAGCTGTGACAGTGCATGCACAGTTTGGCACCTCTCCCTGGACTGCACCTGCAGGCAGCTACACCGTACCTACAGGCGTGACCTCGGTCACAGTGACCTGCTACGGCGGCGGCGGCGGCGGTGGTGGCGCATATACATACAACTATGATGATGCCGATGGCGGTGGCGGTGGCGGCGGTGCCTGCAGTGTCACTACATTCAGCGTCACACCGGGCCAGACCATCGTAGTGGCAGTAGGCGCAGGAGGTACAGCCGGCAATACTTCCGGCTCTAACGGTGGCAATGGTGGCACTTCATCTATCACCATAGGTGGTACGACCTATGCCTCGGCAGCAGGTGGCGGCGGTGGTGGCGGTGGTGGCGTATCTATAGATAAAGGCGCAGGTGGTACCGGTGCTACTACAGGTACGGGCACGGTGCGCTCCGGAGGCAATGGCGGAGCTGGCAACTATAATACTTCTTATGATTTTGCCGGGAGCGGCGGAGGCGGTGGTGGCACCACAGCCAATGGATCTGCCGGTGCCAGCAGTGGCAATCCTCCCGCAGGAGGAGCCGGTGGCGCCACAGGTGGCGGCGCAGGAGGCAATGGCATACGTGTGACAAGTACAGGATCAGGTGCGGTAGGCTCCACTTATGGCGGTGGTGGTGGTGGTGGTGCAGCTTACAGTACCGGATTCGCATCTGCAGCCGGCAAGGCCGGAGGTGCGGGAGGCGTGATCATCACCTATACTGTAGTGACCTGTACCCAGCCTACAGCATATAGCATGACAGGCGGTGGCACCTACTGTACGGGCGGTAGTGGAGTAGCCGTAGGCCTGGCCAACTCTCAAAGCGGAGGCAACTTTTCCTACCAGCTCAAGATAGGAGGTACCAACACCGGCTCGCCCGTCATCGGCACCGGTGGCGCTATATCATTTGGCAATCAGACAGCAGTAGGCACATATACAGTACTATGTACCAATACATCTACCAGCTGTACCAATACGATGACCGGCAGCGTGACGGTAGCTACCTACCCCAATAACCTGGCCATCACTGCTACAGGCACTAATCAGACTTCTTGCAATAACGGATCCGGCTCTATTACTTCTACACCATCAGGTGGTAGCGGTAGCTATACCTACGCCTGGTCCAGCGGGGCTATTACCCAAAATCTCACATCCCTTCTGTCGGGCAGCTATACTGTGACGCTCACAGATGCTACCTGTCCATCCTTTACCAAACCTACAGCGTCAGCCACCATCACGGCACCATGGACGGCATCGGCATCGGCAGGTACTACAGGCTGTACGACTCAGGTCACAGCAGCGCCGGGTACACTGACCTCCACACTCTTTACAGAGACCTTTGAGTCCATGACCACTGGCAATATCACCACCAGCGCTACACCATGGAGGGAGTCCTTCATATCCGGATATGGCGAAACATACTGGAGGATCGTAAATGCAAGTCAGTGCGCAATATCGGGTACCAGATCTATGTCACTTTATAATTTCTATTGGGGTACGATCTGCGACTATGATGATGCAGACTACCTGCAGGACGTAGCCTACAACGTCAATACCATCAATGCTACGGGCTATACGAATCTCAAACTAAACTTCAAATGGACGGGATACGGTGAGCCCACCTATGACTATATGCAGGTGTGCTATTCCACAGACGGCGGAGCCAATTGGAACGTTTTCCCTACGCAATTTTCCGGTGCCAATAGTGTACAGACTGTCACTAACTTTGACATCTCAGCGGCTAATGGGCAGTCCTTCGTGATAGGATTTTTGTGGACCAATGATGCGGCAACGTATGGCACCCCGATAGTGGTAGATGATATCACGATCACCGGAGACAGGGTGCCGGCATATGCCTGGTCAGGACCATCCGGCGCGAGCTACTCTACCAGCAATGCGATACAAAATCCATATGTAGACAAGGCTGGTACCTATACCGTATCTGTGACCAATAGCGGCTGTACCAGTACCGCATCTGTAGCCGTATCAGTAGGCTCGCAGTCTACTGACCCTACCAGCATATCAGGTACACCAGCTATCTGCGCGGGCAGCACTACCACGCTGACCACCAATGGCGGTACCCTGGGCGGTGGCGCTACAGATATCTGGTACAGCGGCTCAGCTACAGAGGTATTTGACCAGACATGGAATACGCAGCCATACACCGCGCCAAACACTACGGTCAACTCCTACACCAATGGTATCCTGAATGTGACCTCTACCAGTAACGATCCGATGATAGATATGTCAGGACTCGGCTCATTCAGCCCGACTGCGTACAAGAACATCCATATCCGCTACCGTGTCACAGCAGGTACAGGCGGTGTGGCCGAGATCTTCTTCTACAATAGTGCGCACAACTATGCCGTAGGTGGAGAGTCTGCTACAGGCGCCCTGATCAGCGATGGCCAGTGGCATGTGCTGAATATAGACATGACACAAGACCCTGACTATACCAGCAATGGCAATATCCTCGGCTGGCGTTTTGACTGGAGCAGCAATAGTGGGGTGACTATGGATATAGACTTCATAGCCCTGGGAGATGGCGTGATAGTGGGCGATGGTACTACCTACCAGGCAGCACCGGCTACTACCACCACTTACTATACCAAGAAAAAAGGCGCCTGCAACAACACTAATGCCGTATCTGCTACTGTCACTGTCAGTACACCATCTACTGCTGTGACAGGCATATCTGGCGGTGGTACTGTCTGCCAGGGCGCAGGTGTGACACTGACTGCTACAGGTGGCTCACTGGGTACTGGTGCCAACTATCAGTGGGGTACAGGCACGACTGTAGGCACTAACCCTATATCAGGTGCTACCTCCTCTACTTACTCAGTCACTCCATCATCTACTACTTCCTATTGGGTATCAGTCACAGGACCTTCACCGTGCAATGGTGCGGGTGGTGTCTTCACGACAGTGACCGTAGCTACGCCATCTGGTGCAGTGACTGGTATCACAGGTGCTGGCACTATCTGCCAGGGCGCGGGTGTGACACTGACGGCTACTGGTGGCTCACTCGGCACTGGTGCCAACTACCAGTGGGGTACAGGCACTACCGTAGGTACTAATCCAATATCGGGTGCTACGTCATCTACTTACTCGGTCACTCCATCATCTACTACTTCATATTGGGTATCAGTGACAGGACCTTCACCGTGCAATGGTGCAGGTGGTGTCTACACGACAGTGACCGTAGCTACGCCATCTGGTGCCGTGAGTAGCATCACT
>CAZNDJ010000012.1:0-50097 GCA_964571705.1 uncultured Chitinophagaceae bacterium | reverse complement strand
GTTAATTGCTACCCGCAATAGTTTTAAAATACTTCTCTGCAAGAGTTTTATAATAGGGTTTCAGAGAGGGTGGTACGGTTTTATACCAGTCCACCTCGACCTGCTTCTGTTTCAGATACTCTTCCAATGAAGGCGGCATCTTGCGCTCCTGGTCTTTGCCGGTATTGGATTCGCGTTCGGGTTTCTCTCCGCGCTCCTTATCGGCCTTCTCTGCTTCGAGCAGGCGGGTCAGGATCTCCTGCTGCCGACGCTGCATCTCCGTAGTGATACGTTTATTCACCAAATCTGTTTCATTTTGCTCCATCTGCTGGATAGCCTGATCTAGGCCCTTTAGACCGCCCTTGCCCGCTTTCTTTTCTTCGGCATTCAGACGCTCCAGCTCTCGGCGCATCTGTGCCTGCTGCGCAGCCATCTCAGCAAATTGTTTGCTCATCCCATTCTGACCCTGCTGGCCTCCGGGCTTGTCTCCTGGTTTTTGGCCCTCGCCTTTTTTCATCTGCTCTGCCAGCTGTGAAATCTTGTCGCTCAGTTGCTTCTGCATCTTAGACATGTTTGGAAGCCCATTGCCGGGCTTTTTGCACTTAGAGCACATCCGCGGGGTGCCGTCTTTGGGGTTGCTCTGAGACTCCTGCTGCTGCATATCCTGCTGGGTTTCACTGAGCATGAGGGCGAGATTGTTGTAGCCGGTCATCACATACTGTTGGTCTCCTGCCGCCTTGAAAGTATTCCGGTCTTCCATCTCCGTTATAGATTTACCCAGATATTTATTGATATCCGTCATCTGCTTGGTCACAAAGGATTCTATGCGAAACACCCTCTTAGCCAGTGCATAAAGGCTATCCTCTACCATCAGGGAGTTTTCTTTGATGCGCTGCTGCTCTTTCATCAGGTCTACATATTTGGGAGTATTGATGTTTATTGTCTTGAGCTGAGCCATGAGCCTCTCCTCATCAAATGAAAGTGACAGGATGTTTTTCAAAAGCTGACGGAGCGAAGCCATGTCCTCAGATTCCTCTTCCTGCTCCATGCTTTGCTTCATCTTCGCCATTTTCTTTGCGGCTTCTTTCATGTTGCCGGCTGCAGACTTCTGACTCTTAGATGCTTTTGAGTTTTGATTTTGAGACATGTTTTGCTCAGCATCCTGCTGGTCCTGCTCGGCCTGATCCATATCCTGCTCGGCGCCCTTCATGTCTTCGCTGTTCTTTGTTTCTTCATTGAGCTTTTTCAGCTCGGCCATTTCTTTCTGAGCGTCTTTTGTATCCTGGCTTAGTTTGTCCTGCCTGGCTTTGAGGTCTTCTTTTTTGCTGTCTGCGCTTTTGTCGTCCTTTCCGTCCTTATTGTCTGCTTTCTGGTCTTTACCCTTTTTATCTTCTTTTTTCTCTCCAGCCTTGTCGTTTTTCTTATCTGTCTCTGCTGCTAGCTTTTCCTGGTCTGCGGCCAGCTTCTCCAGCTTGGCTATCTGCTCCTGTAGCTTCTGGTCAAACTCGAGCTTCTTGAAAAGCTCCAGCATGCGGTCTAGTTCTTTCTCTATTTTTTCATTGTTAGCCTTCATGTCTTCCATCTTGTCGATGGCATCTTTTTTCGTCATCTCATCGAGCATCTTTTCTAGCTTCTCCATGAGCTTTTTCATCTCATCGTTCATGACGTTATTGGCCAGGTCTTGCAGCTGCTTTTGTTTTTCCCTGATGCTTTCGTCCAGCTCCTTGTACTCGTTTTGCTTCTCTGTATTTTTGCTAAACTTATCTTTCATCTCTGACAGCTCTTTCTGCAGGTCCTTTTGTTTCTGCATCATATCCGCCATATTCTTCTTGTCGTCCCAGTTAAGGTTCTTCTTGTCCATCATTTTGTCCTGCATGTCCTGGAGTTTGTTCTTCAGGTCATGCGCATCCTTCATGGTCTGCTTGATATCGTCTTTGATCTCCTTATTGTCCTGTGCCAGCTGCTTGTCTATCTCCTTCATGGTCGGCATGTCAAATTTCATCAGTGCCGATTTCATCGACTTGCTGCCGTGTATACCATCATTATCCCACACCTCAAAGTAGTAGCTCATCCTGTCGCCGGGCTTGATGCCTAGCTCGGCCATATTCCAGTAATAGTTAAACCGTGAGGCTGCGCCGGCTGTAAATGGCACATCTACTGATTTTGACACATTGCCTGCACCGGAGTCGGCACGCTCTATCTGATACGTGAAGGTGAGCCTGCGCAGGCCATAGTCGTCAGATACATCTCCGAGGTAGTAGAAGTAGTGGTCATTAGCCGAGTCCCGGTTTTCCTGCACATTGATCACAGGATAGAGGTCTGGCACTACAGTGAGTGAGTAGAATACAGAATCAGCATCTTTCACATCTGCGTTAGAAACCTTGATGCCATAGCTGCCACCCTGCAGCGCGGTCCTGGTGAAAGTAAACAGGCCGTCACCGGCGCGCTTGGTAGGATAGAGACTATCGCACAGTTTGAAGGTGATATCCTCCGTATTTCGCGCATCAAAACGCCACACCAGCCTGGTGCCGTATGGTACGGTCAGGTCTCCTACATTTTTGATCTTCTCATTCTGTTTGCCGGTGTAGGCCGGGTACTCAGCTGCAATCTCAAAGCCAGACACCACAGGCTTGGCTGTCACTGTCAGCGCAAATTCCCTAGACTTAAATCCATTGGCACTGAGATGAAACGGGGTTGTCTTTTGCACGTTTACAAACTCGTGGACAAAGAGATTCTTTTCTTTCTGACGCAGTTTGAAGATACCAGCCTCTGTCTCCAGGTACATCTCGCTAGGCTGTGCATCGCCTGTAGTCGTGACCTCGAGGTCATAGTTGTCAAACTGCAGGGCCGTCAGATTTTTATTCTTTACTACAAAATGGAACGGCGCCTCTTTTTCAAACGTGGTATCATTGTGATAGAGACGTTGCGTTCCTTGCTTGATGATATTAGGCGCGGCTATGATGATAAAAAGGAATAGCAGCACAGGTGGCACGAGAAACTTAGCATAGCGGCGGTTTTGACGCAGGTCTATCGCGTTGGTAAAAGTGATCGGTTTTAGCTCTGTTATCTTCTGATTGATACTTGCATTGACCAGCGAGTAGTCTTCGAGCGTAGCGAGCTTTTTGAGCTGTAGCACATTGAGCAGTTTATCCTTCACCTCGGCAAAGTGGCTACCGATGATATTGGCGGCCTGCTCATGTGATATTACTTTGCCCAGGCGGTACTGATGCAGCAGAGGCAGCACTAGAAATCGCCCCACAAAGGCAAGTGATGAAAGGATAAAACCAAAGAAAAGCACTTTGCGCAGGCCGGGTGAGAGATAGAGATAGTACTCCATCAGATTGATGGCCAGGAAGAAGCCAAGCACGTAGATCACAGAAAATATACCTCCTCTGATCGCCTCGTTGGTGTAATACTTTCGAATAAAGCGATCGAGATTCTCGATCAGGGACTGATATTGACGATTGATTTCCACTATTTTGTTTTACTGCGGTGTTATGACTTCATACCTATAACGGCAAAATGCTACGGCAAGACACACTACACCTCATAATTATAGCTCCGAATGTAGCGCAAAAATAGACAGGTAGGTTGTTAAGGATTGTTGTGCTCCGGAAGGCTACTGAGGTGAGCGCTGGTGCTCAGAGCCGTTGTACCGCTGTGGTTCTGTGTGCCCACTCGAGCCCGTTGCTCCATTATTTATGTTCGGAGAACTGTTGTTGCCAGAGGGCCCGGTCGTACCTACAGGGACGGGATTGCCATATGAACCGTTTACCGGCTTGGAGCCCGGTGCCGTGTTATTTCCGGGATTACTTATGGGGTTTCCCTGCTGAGGTGCAGGATTTGCATTGTTGGGGTCGGTGCCGTAGTGGGTCGGTGTCGTATTCTGGTTAGAGTTTTGAGATTGAGCGCTCTGAGCGGATACACTATAAATACTTAGGGTCAGTGCGGCAGCAACGAGGATATTGGCTGGAAAATTTTTCATGGCAGCGTTTAAGCGCAGAAGCAACAAAAAACGATACCACGCAGGGTCATATCACTACAGGCTCGGAGATACTCAGCACCTGCTTGTAGTAGTTTTCATATACCGGTAGTACCTGCTCTATGTCAAAGCGCCTGGCCTGTGCGTACGCATTCTTTTTAAACTGTGCCAGGCGGTTCTCATCGCTCAGTATGAAGGTTGCGTTGCGGGCCATATCCTCCACGTCTCCTACAGGACTGAGGAAGCCGGTCTCGCCATGTATATTGATCTCCGGTATGCCACCTGCATTGGAAGAGATGACGGGCACCTCACAGGCCATAGCCTCTAGTGCAGCCAGGCCAAAACTCTCCTGCTCTGACGGGAGCACAAAGAGGTCAGCGATAGCCAGCAGATCTTCTATAGCGTCCTGCTTGCCCAGAAATCGCACGTCGTTACAGTTTCCCAGCTCACGGCAGAGACGCTCACAGTTGGCGCGCTCCGGGCCATCGCCCACCAGCAGCAGCTTGGACGGGATCTGTTTCACCACGCGGTCAAACATCATGACGACGTCCTCCACGCGCTTCACCTTGCGGAAGTTGGACACGTGCATGATGATCTTTTCGCCGCCAGGCGCTATAGCTTTTTTGAAATGCTCTTTATTGGTCTTTTTGAAGCGGGAGAAGTCGATAAAATTGGGGATCACCTCAATGCTGCGGCGCAGTTTAAAGTTCTGCAGCGTATCATCTTTGAGGCTCTGGGATACGGAGGTGATGCCGTCAGAGTGATTGAGCGAGTACTCTACTACAGGCCGGTAGCTGGGGTCGCGGCCCACCAGTGTGATGTCGGTGCCGTGCAGTGTGGTGATGAATGGTATCCTCACACCGTCTTCGCGCAGGATGGACTTGGCCATGAGCGCTGCAGATGCATGAGGGATGGCATAGTGCACGTGGAGGATGTCCAGCTTTTCAAATTTGACTACGTCTACGATCTTGCTGGCCAGTGCCGACTCATAGGGCTGGTACTGAAAGAGCGGATAGTCCAGCGCAGACACCTCATGGTAAAAAACATTTTCATGAAAGCTATCCAGGCGTACAGGCTCGTGATAGGTGATGAAGTGCACCTTGTGGCCCTCGCGCGCCAGCGCCATACCCAGCTCGGTAGCTACTACTCCACTACCACCGTAGGTAGGATAACAAACAATACCAACTTTCATACTGCGATATTAATGCAAATGTAATGAACCAATGTTATGACACCGTCTCGTGCCGCTCGCCTATAAAATCCCCCTGACTGCCGTGACCTGACCGGTGCACGCATACCGTTCTCTTATATTGCACGTTCAGTTTTCTACTATGCTGAAATTCAAAGCCGATCTGCGGGTCCTTCTTTATTTTGCCATCATCACTGCCATGTTTGCTGCGCAGTGGCATTATGGCTTTGATATCCATAGCCCCTTGTCGTGGATCGCTTATATCATCTACCTGCACTTTGCTGTATCTGTAGCGGTCATCACGCACAATCACAACCATATAAACATCTGGACCAATAAGACCCTCAACATATTGACGGACTGGTGGCTCACAGTATTTTATGGGCTGCCTATTTTCGTCTGGATACCTACTCACAATCGCAACCATCACCGCTATAACAATAAAGAGGGTGATGTGACCCGTACCTACCGCCATACTGAGGATAATGACCTTACCTCCCTCCTCATGTATCCTACTATCAGCGGCAAAAATCAGATGAAGGAGAGCATCTTCCCCTATATGCACGAGCTGAAGGAGAAAAACCCGACGCAATACCGTGAAAACTGGATGCAGCTGGCTGTGCTTATCATCTGGACCATCGTTTTCTTTGTATGGAACTGGAAAAAAGCCCTTTTGTTCGTCCTGGTGCCGCAGCAGGTGTCTCAGCTCACTGTGATCGTATTCAACTATGTACAGCATGTACATGCAGATGAGATGTCTGAGTGGAACCATAGCCGCAATTTCTCATGGGTGAATGCATTCCTCTTTAATAACGGCTATCACACCATCCATCACTATCGCGCCTCTCTGCACTGGAGCCAGGCACCAGAGGAGCACGCCAAGATAGCACACCTCATATCACCAGACCTGTACGAGACCAGCTTCTGGGGATATCTAGGCAAAACCTATGTGCTGAGCCTCTTTATGCCGCGGTACCGCTCTAAGTCTATGAGACTGGAGAGGAAGGCCAAGGAGGATAGCGAGGCCAAAGCCGCGTAACACCTAAACCTTCATTGTATTTTCCTACCTTTGCAGCCCGTTTTTTATGGCTGACAAGATCCAACTCCTCCCAGATGTAATCGCTAACCAGATCGCCGCAGGCGAGGTGATACAGCGTCCGGCATCGGCTATCAAGGAACTGATGGAAAACTCCATAGACTCCGGCGCTAATCATATCAAGGTGATAGTCAAGGCAGCCGGTAAGACCCTCCTCCAGGTCATAGACAATGGCTCCGGCATGAGCGAGACGGACGCCCGCATGTGCTTTGAGAAGCACGCTACGTCTAAGATCCGAACGGCGGATGACCTCTTTGACATCCGCACCATGGGTTTTCGAGGAGAGGCGCTGGCATCTATCGCTGCTATAGCCCAGGTGGAGCTGCGCACACGGCTGCATGGTGAGGCGCTGGGCACCTCTATAGACATCGAGGGCATGAAGGTGACCAGGCAGGAGCCATGCCAGACACCGGAGGGCACCTCCATCTGCGTCAAGAATCTTTTCTTTAATGTGCCGGCTCGCCGCAACTTCCTGAAGTCTGATCCGGCGGAGCTAAAGAACATCATAGAGGAGTTCACGCGGATAGCATTGGCGCATCCGTCAGTTGGCTTCCAGTTTTATAGCAATGACCAGGAGCTATTCCACTATCGCGCCGGCAATCTGAAGCAGCGCATCTGTGCCATCTTTGATGACAAGTATGCCTCACAGATAGTGCCGGTAGAGGAGGTGACTTATGCGCTGACGGTGAAGGGCTTTGTAGGCAAACCGGAGTTTGCCAAGAAGACGCGCGGCGAGCAGTACATCTTTGTAAATAAGCGCTATATCAAGTCGCCATACCTGCATCACGCTATCATGGCTGCATACGATCAGATGCTGCCAAAAGAATCCTTTCCGTTCTATGTATTGTTTCTGGATATAGATCCCAAGCGTATCGATATCAATGTACACCCGCAAAAGTACGAGATCAAATTTGATGATGATAAGCTGGCCTACACCTTTGTGAGCCTGGCGGTGAAGCATGGACTCGGAGCTTATAGTGTCTCTCCTTCTCTGGACTTTGATCAGGAAGACCATCTGAATAAGAATAAAACCTTTGATCAGGTGCCGGGCTGGATCAGTGGTGTGACCAATGGCACCTCACGCAATATAGAGCGGGTACTGAATCCTGAGACCATCTCCTCACAGCGGCCCAAAGCCGATGCGCGCGAGCAGTCCAATATCCGCAACTGGGAGACGGTATTTCAAACCACGGCACCGGCTCAGAAGCCAGACAGACAAGAAAGCCTGATACAACCACAGGAGGATGATACACTGCTGCACAAGGAGGTAGCCGTGCCCTACCAGCTGCACCGGCGCTATATCGTGTCTCATATCAAGTCGGGCTTTATACTCATAGACCAGCAGGCGGCACATGAGCGTATCCTCTTTGAGCGGTATATACAGCAGATGGCGCACAATAACAGGTCCAGCCAGCGTCAGCTTTTCCCTCAGACCATAGAGCTCAATGCCGAAGACACAGAGGTGATGCGGGAGATGCTGGACGACGTCAATGCACTGGGATTTGAGATACAGGAGTTTGGCCGTCAGAGTTTTGTGATACATGCATTCCCGTCAGATATCGTGGCTGGTGGTGAGCGCCAGATCATAGAGGAGCTGATGGAGCAGTACAAGAAGAGCCTCTCTGTGTCTAAGCTCAATAAGCGTGAGAACTTGGCCCGCACTCTGGCATCCAGCAGTGCTATCAAACCAGGCAAGGTGCTGTCAGAAAAAGAAATGACCAGCCTGATAGATGAGCTTTTTGCCTGCGAGAAGCCATATACAGCGCCGGGAGGCAACTTTACTTTTGTCAGCTTCACGCTAGAAGAGCTTGTCAAACGTTTTGAAAATAAATAGTGAGGCTAACCGCGATTGTTATTTATATATTCTTTATTTATACTGTGTAACAGGTGTTTGTTGTAACGCGCCAGAACCTTTTGCGTAAAACTATAGCCCCAGTATGTGGACACGCATCAAAAATTACTATCTCGAGCCCTTCCGCTCGCGCAGCAAGGCCGAATTGAAGAAGGCCTACTACCTGCTGCTGTCCTCTATGACCGTGCTGGGATTCTTTGCATTCCTGCTGGGGTCGCACACAATTTTTTTCTCCGGAGGTGTGTACCAGCTGTCTGATTTACTGGGTATCACCGGCGCGCTGGTGGCCATCTATCAGTTTCGCCGCGGAGATATAGACGCTGCCGGCAAGGTGCTGATAGGCACGATCATTACCATCTTTACCATACAGACGGTGCTCACGGATATGACACGCACCGATCCTGCCATCCGCTATAGGCTGTATGTGACGCTGGTCTGTATACTTGGCTGCCTTTTCCTTTTCATTTCCTTTTTCCGCCGCATCAGGCTTATCATATATTTCTCGGGTATATTCCTGGCTATACTGACACTGCACTACCTGATCATACTGCGCCAGATAGGCACTACAGCTACGCTGCGCATGTACACTACGGAGCACTACATCATCTCCTGTACCAGTGTGGTTTTTGCCTCGGTCATCAGCTGCCTGCTCATCCTTCTCATAGAGAAGCTATACATACAGGCCATAGCCCAGGGAGATGTGATCAAACGCCAGAATGAAGACCTGCAGCAGACCATAGACGAGCAGACACGATTTCTCGTATCCAGCAATGAGAGCCTCAAAGAATTTGCCTACCTGACCTCACATGACCTGCGCGAGCCGCTGAGGAATATTTCTGGCTTCATATCACTCATTAAGAAACATAATGACAATGGCACTATCGGGTCTCATCAAAAAGAAATAGAAGAGTACTTTCAATATGTGCAGCGGGGTGTGGCACAAATGGAGGAACTCATCAGCGACATAAAGGAGTATTCTGAAATAAATGTACTCCGCAAGAATTTTGGCCCAGTCTCCATGAGTGAGCTGGTCTACCAGGTGCGCGATGCGCTCGAAACAGAGGTAACAGAAACAGAAGCCACTATCAATGTACAGATAGATATGCCCGTAGTAGATGGAGACAAGACGCTCTTGTTTTCACTACTGCAAAACCTGATAGGCAATGCTATAAAATACCGCCGAAAAGGGGTGATTCCTATAGTGAATATCCGCTATGTGATGAGCGATGATAGTTATCTTTTCTCTGTAGAAGATAATGGAATTGGTATAGATAAAAGTTACTATGACCGGATATTTTATGCTTTCAAGCGGCTGCATAGCAAGGAAGGTGAATACGAAGGTACCGGCCTCGGTCTAGCTATCTGCAAAAAGATAGTGGAGATACATGGCGGTAAGATCTGGGTGGAGAGTTACCCTGGCGAAGGCAGCACATTTTTCTTTACTATCAAGGCTTAATTGTCTTCTTCCTCAGGGTTGACGTATTCCTTTTTCTTCTTTTTCGTATTGGCGGGAGCCGATGAGTCTACCTGCTTGATACATCCTATCCGTATTCCTACGTGAAGACCTATGAAATGCATAAACCCCTTTTGGTTGGGGTCGTAGATCGATTTGATCGGTACCAGACCGTAATGAGGGGTAGCTATTATAGACACCTGTCCAAGCTGGTACTCCAGATTTATCGCTACGCCTATCTTAAAGCGGTTTTGATTCAAAGAGCTAAAATCATATGGAGCCTCTGTGGCAGCAGAGATACCATGGAAGTATCCAAAGCTCAGGTCTGGCACCAGTTTCAGGTGCTTGTGGCTATATAGCTGGTATTCGATCAATAGATTGTGGCAAAAAAAATGCTGAGTGATATTGGGGTTATTGATAGTAGTATCAGAAATAGAATAGGCTGAATTGTAGGTTTTGTAAGTGTATGCTGAGGTGAGGATACGCTCATATTCAAATTGATACCCTACACGAAACTTACCAATACTATAAATGAGCTCAACTACCGCGGGAATTGCGGGACCACGAGAGGTCATCCGGGTCGTGGAGCTACTCCCAGCTATGACATAGCTATTAGTAGCGGCAGCATTATATTGATAGAAGCAGCCATCTATGCCCCCTTTCAGGCCGATATAAAACTGGGATTGGCCAAAGGAGAATGCAGAAAGGGTCAAAAGGCAAAATACTAGCAGGGCTCTGATCATCACTTGCTGATTTATGAAATAAAAATATGGATTTGTGATAGATTAGCACCGTTAAAAATCTCACGTGAAAGTTACCGAGCACATTAAAAATGCCAATGGCAAGACTTTGTTTTCCCTGGAGGTATTGCCGCCGCAAAAAGGCAAGACCATAGATGACCTACAGACGGTCATAGAGCCGCTGATGGAGTTTAAGCCACCATTCATAGATGTGACCTATCACAAGGAGGAGGTGATCTACAAGAAGCGCGTAGACGGCCTGATAGAAGAGGTGCCCCTGCGCAAGCGTCCGGGTACCGTAGGTATATGTGCTGCGCTGAAAGGTAAATTTAGCGTAGATACGGTGCCGCACCTGGTTTGTGGCGGCTTTACCAAGGAGGAGACCGAGGATGCCCTCTTCACCCTGCACTACCTTGGTATACATAATCTGCTGCTGCTCAAAGGAGATCCTGACAAAGGACCTAAAAAGCTGGAGCAAAACGCTAAAGCGGCCTATAACTATGCGAGCGACCTGGTAAAGCAGGTGGCCAATATGAACAATGGTCGTTTCCTCCATGAGGAGACGCAGAATGAGATGAAGACAGACTTCTGCATTGGTGTGGCGGCCTATCCGGAGAAGCACTTTGAGGCTCCCAATATGACCTCCGACCTCAAACGCCTGAAGGAAAAAGTAGATGCAGGGGCAGACTATATCGTTACACAGTTCTTCTTTGACAATAAGTACTTCTTTGAGTTTGAAAAAAAGTGTCGTGAGATGGGCATCACAGTGCCTATCATACCGGGCCTGAAACCCATCTACCGCAAGAGCCAGATCAAGGCGCTGCCGTCCATCTTTCATGTCAATCTGCCTGAAGCGCTGGTAGATGAGGTGGAGAAAGCAAAGGACGATAAAGCCGCCCGCGAGATAGGTGTGAAGTGGTGCATAGAGCAGTCTAAAGAGTTGAAGAAAGCCGGTGTACCAGTGCTGCACTACTACACCATGAGCCGCAGCAGCGAGACCATAGAGATAGCGAGAGAGGTGTTTTAACCTCACCCAAACCTTTCCAAAGGGAGAGGGCTAAGAATAGATACATCGGGCACATAGTTTGTAGTTTTGCATTATCTCAAATACGCAACACTCACTACTCAATACTATCACCATGAGCTGGAAAGAAGAAAGCAACAAACTGACCCGCACCTTTGAGTTCAAAGATTTCAAAGAGGCTTTCGCCTTTATGGTGCAGGTGGCTGCGATAGCCGATGAGATGGACCACCACCCCGAGTGGACCAATGTCTACAACAAAGTCTCTTTCAAACTCAGTACCCACGATGCGGGTGATAAAGTCACGGACAAAGACCGCGAGCTGGCTGAGGCGATAGACAGGGTGGCTGCATCCTAATACTACTCCAACCGC
Source organism: uncultured Chitinophagaceae bacterium (assembly GCA_964571705.1). GTDB lineage: Bacteria > Bacteroidota > Bacteroidia > Chitinophagales > LD1 > UBA1941. The sequence continues at coordinate 38,412 of CAZNDJ010000012.1, read as the reverse complement.
AAAAATCTTCGCAGCCAGTGCTTACGCTCTTTCTGTGGCGAGAGAAACTGTGTGTCGTGGCCCCTGCGTTGTGGTATAGGATGCTCCGCTTCTGGCATCGGAGGCAGCGCGGTACCCATTGCAAAAAGTCCCAGTACAATATGCTGGGACTGTCCTACTGCTGTCACCTCTGGCAGGTAGACGGTAGTATCTGTAGCGACCGGCTCTCTCTCTATCTCTGTGATGAGCGCCAGCAATGTAGTGTGGGTGGCTAATGGCTGCGGATGCACAGCCACATCTGTCGCCACCATGTCGCAACGATACTGGTCAGGAGCGGTAGCAGCTCGCAGAGATAAAAATGGCAGCAGCGAAAAGAACATTGCCCGCCAGCTCATGGGGCCATTGTGCAGCACCGATGGTGTGATAGGCACACCAATCTGGTCTGTGCGAAATCTGCCACAGCCCGACTTGCCTCCGGCAAAAACGATAGCAGCTCACTATCTGTCATAGCAGAGAAATCAATGACCTCTGTGCTACAGCTCTGGCAGAAAGCACCGCGCTCCGTGGCATCCATAGTATCCCAGCGCTCGTGGCAGGGTGTGGGATGGTGATATGGAGTTTGCGTTTCATGTAGTGATGACTAAAACTAATCTTTCATGCGCCGCTGTGCAAGTTTGTATTGCCTGTGCTCCCGCAGATGTGTCAGCGTATAGATGCCACGGCGAAACCATGCTTTTACTTTCTGAGTGGGTGTGCGGTGTATCACCATTATGCCTACCATATCACCACGGATGGTGGTGTCCTCTTTCATTCTGATGGTCATATATGGATGCGTGGAGGGCCGTGCGGTGAGTACCTGTGTCTCGTATCCTACATAGGTGGCCCGTAGGGTCACCGTGCCGGTGTCACGCAGAGCAAGGGTGAAATTGCCATCTATATCCGCTACTGCGCCCTGTCCTGTGGTTTTGCCATTAGCATCTATCACCTGCACCGTGGCCCCTAGCAGCCCTTCGCCGGTCTCATCCAGTATGCGTCCGCAGATGCCGGTCAGCATGGTGTCGCACGCAGCGAGTGTCGTGTCAGCTTTTGCGATAGCGGTATCTGTTTTGCTTCTCGCCGGAGCCTGGTCTGTGAGCGGCGGCAGTACGGCACGCGCAGCCACGGGTGCGAGAGAGAAGGCCGGCAGCAGACTCATGAGCAATACCTTCCACCGTAGCGGGCTATCATGTACCACCGGCAAGCTCATATCGCGGTCCAGCTGGTCTGCGCGAAACCGGCCGCAGCCTGTACCATGCCGCTGTAGCCAGCGTATCACCTCCGCATCTGTCATAGCGGAGAAATCGACCACTTCTTTGCGACAGCTATGGCAGAAAGCACCGCGGTCAGTGGCCGTCATATCGTCCCAGCGCTCGTGGCAGGGAGTGGGGATAGTGAGGTGGAGTTTGTGTTTCATGGTCGTTGCGTTTCTCTATAAAGTTAAAGCACCGCTGCTCCGCAGAAAAGATGTGGGATGTATTGTGACAGAAAAATGGCAAAGCCTATTTCACTGGCTCCATTTTGATCTTGCCCTTGATCATCGGGCTTTCCCTTTCCAGTGTGATGTCATTCTGCTGGCCTGCTGTGCGGCCCAGTGCCTGCGTAGACGGATGATAGCCGGAGCGGGTGATGTAGAGTTGGTATCCGGCATGATCAGCTAGTGTCAGCCTGTAGTAGCCCGCGGCGTCTGTCAGAGTAGATGCGAGAGGTCGCGCCGTGCTATCCATCACCTGTACCACAGCCCCTGCTACCGGTGCACCTGTCACATCTTTCACCAGTCCATAGATGGTCTGTGTTTGTTTGTGCTCGCCACTATCTGGCACATGGGCCGGCCTGCCGAGTACAAAGGAGAGGGCGCCCTTATCTGGAGTTTTCACACAGCTGGTATCGCCGGTATAGGAGGATTTGAAACTCATGAGAGGGAGCAGGCTGAGCATGTACACCTGCCAGCGCAGGTAGCCCCCCTTAGGACGATAGAGCGTTATTTGGCGCGCTACCTGATCCTGACGGAAATTGCCACAGGCATCACGATGACGCGAGAGATAGTCCACGATGGCTCCATCAGACATCCGGCTGAAGTCTATCACCTCCTTCTGGCAGCTCCGGCAGAAAGCGCCGCGGTCAGTAGGAGACATCTCGTCCCATTTCTCATGGCACGGCTCAGGTATGGTGATATGGATGGAGTTCTTTTTCACGGGATATTTATTTAAAGATACTTACAGCGGTGAAAATCCATAAAACGCCCTATCGGAAATCATCCGGCTGCGGTTGGCAGCTTAGCGGTTTTTACCTTATTTTTGCAGGCTCAGATTTTCGGACATGACACCATTCAGGACACTTTTGTACTACAAGTATGTGCAGCTACCGGACGCTGTGGCTTTCACACAGCAGCACCTGGAGCTGTGCCAGCGCCTCGGCCTCGTGGGCCGTATCATCGTGGCCGATGAGGGGCTGAATGGCACCGTGTCAGGCACCGTAGTGGCCGTGCAGAAGTATATGGACACGCTGAATAATCACCCGCTGCTGGGCGGTATCGACTTTAAAGTAGACGATGTGGAGGAGCCATCCTTTGCCGCGCTGCACGTGCGCTACAAGGGCGAGATAGTCAATAGCGGCAGCGCCCACCTCGATATAGATCCTACTGTGCGTACAGGCAAGCATCTCGAGCCACGGGAGTTTGCCGAGATGATGCAGCGCGATGATGTAGTAGTGCTGGATGTGCGGTCTAACTATGAGAGCGGCCTCGGTAGATTTAAGGGGGCTGTAGCAGCAGACATAGACAACTTCCGCGACTTCCCCGAGTACATCAAAAACCTCGAGCAGTACAAGGATAAAAAGGTGATGACCTACTGCACAGGCGGTATCAAGTGCGAGAAGGCCAGTGCGCTACTACTGGAGGCGGGCTTCAAGGATGTGTACCAGCTCCACGGCGGCATCATCAAGTATGGCAAGGAGATGCAGGGCAAAGACTTTGAGGGCAACTGCTATGTCTTTGACAACCGTGTCTCTGTACCTGTCAATAGTGTGAACCCGTCTATCATCTCTACGTGTAAAATCTGCGGCACACCCTCCACACACATGATCAACTGTGCCAGCGCCGAGTGCAACGACCACTTCGTCCTCTGCGAGGCCTGCGGCGACAAGATGGCCGGCTGCTGCTCCGAGGAGTGTATGACCTCACCTACGCTACGGGTGTACGATGGGACGGGGTATTATTCTAAGGATTGATCTAGCACCAACTCATAGCAGATGTGGCCATCATCGCTTCCGTCTGGCCAGTCCATACGCTCCGTGTGCGTGTATTGAAATCCAAATTTTTGATTGGCGGCTTTTGACGCCTCATTTCCCTCGCGATGGTAGACTATCAGACGGCTGTATCCATGTGTCTTTGCCCATTCGATACGTGTAGTATAAAACAAGCCAGAAATCCCCCGGCCACGATGCTCCCGGCGGATATAGGATGAGCGTAGCAGGAGCGTGTCTGTTTCTTTGCGCAATGGCGAGATGCCAGTCAGGCCCACACATTCTGTTTCATAAAACAGTCCCCAGGTAGCGCCTACAGGATGTGAGAGCCTTTTCCTCCATTGCTCTTCCGTTTCCTTCAGTTCCTCCTCATAGCCCGAGCCAAAGAAATGAGACTCCGTCTGTAGCGCTTCTAATCTGATAGCCCGATACACCTGCCAGTCATCCGGCAAAAAGCGGCGAAGGTGGTATGGCTCTACAGCGTCAGACATCGTGTTTATATTATGAAAGCCCCATTGCGATAGATCACCTCGCTATCGGCTATGATCTCGCCGCCATCGCGCATATCTGTGATCATATCCCAGTGTACGGTTGATTCATTTTTGCCGCCGCACTGCTTATAGCTCTGCCCCACGGCCATGTGTATGCTGCCGCCTATCTTCTCATCAAAGAGGATATTGCGTGTCGTCCTTTGGATATTCATATTGGTGCCTACGGCCACCTCGCCCCAGTAACGCGCGCCTTCTACAGAGAAGACTTTGTCCAGCACATCCTGACCCTTTTCGGCAGACCATTTCACTACCTCGCCATCCTTCACCTCGAGGCGCACCCCCTCTACATCCTTGCCCATATAGATAGTCGGATAGCTGAAGTATGCCCAGCCATTCACACTGTCCTCCACCGGCGCGCTGAAGACCTCCCCGCTCGGCATATTGGCACGGCCATCAGAGTTGATCCACTTGCGGCCTTTCACCGAGAAGGTCATGTCGATGTTCTTGCCTTTGTATTGCACCATGTCGGCCTTATCCAGGCGGTCTACATAGGCCTGCTGCTTCACACGTACCTCGAGCCACTTGGCCACAGGGTCCTCGTCATACAGGTAGCAGGACTGGAAGACGAATTTTTCATATTCCTCCAGCGTCATGCGTGCATCATCGGCACCAGCCTGCGTAGGATACTGGCACAGCGCACGCCGGATAGAGCCATTGCCCAGCCGGTCAAAGTAGATCTTATTCAGCTCCGATTGCCCTTTCTGAAAGAGCTTGTATTTCTCCTCATTGATCGGTGCGTGGTCATCATCGCCTTTGCGATAGGGTGCGCGGATATTGAGATAGCAGTCAAAGTTCTCGAAGATGTATTTCTTGATCGGACTCACATAGGTGAGTTGCTCCTCTCCGCCATGCTCCAGTAGCAGGTCACCGAGGCCATCTATTTCTATATTGAAATGCGGCTGTCCGCCGGCTATGTAGATCGCTTTGGCCACTTCGCGTAGCAGCGGTTCTGCGAGGTAAGAGCTATTGACATATACCTGGTCGCCCTTCTTCACAGCGAGGCAATAATTGACCAGTAGGTTTGCGTATTTTTCTATCAAATTTGACATCGGAAAATTTTGTGCATCGAATATATCAATAACGCGTATATCGTGCATTCATCTATCGTCTAAAGTCTAAAATCTAGCGTCTTATGCGTAAGCTATTTCCTACAGATAAAACTGAATCCCACTATTCCTCTTGGTACCGGCGTGGCCTGAATGTCTGGCCCTGTATCTGGTGTACCGGTAGTAAGATAAAATTTGTGTCGGGTGATTTCCGCGAGCTGCACGTCCAGCTGTCGCTGAATTGGCGCACGCGCAACCGTGTAGGCACCGTCTACGGCGGCAGCATCTACAGCTCTGTAGATCCCTACTACATGCTCATGATGATGGAGATACTCGGCCGCGACTACATCGTCTGGGACAAAGGCGCTACGGTCAAATTCGTACGCCCGATCACTGATAAGGTCAAGTGTAGATTTCTCATCTCAGACGAGCTGGTAGAGAAAGTAAAATCAGAGATCGCCGCAAACGGGCAATACATCTTTGAACTGCCGCTGGAATATGTGGATGATGAGGGCAAGGTCTACGCGGTCTTTACGAAGACAGTGTATACGGCTAGTAAGGAGTATTACAAGAATAAGAAGGCGACATTAGCCTCATAGACACGTAGAGCCGCAATACTTTGCGGCTTGTATACCTACACCTATCAAACTAATGGCTACATGGAAACAATCAAGAACCGATATAGGATTAGCAGCGCGAGACTAGACAACTGGGACTATGGCTCCAATGCCTTTTACTTTGTCACAGTCTGTACGAAGGATAGGGTGCCGTACTTCGGCGACATTATTGAGTCCGAGGGTATTCCCAGTGATAAGACGCAAAGTATTGCGTCTCTACATCCCGCTCGTATGGGCGAGGTCGTTTTAGATTGTTGGCAGAAGATACCTGAAAACTTTCCTTTTACTGAGCTGGACGAATTTATTGTGATGCCTGATCATGTACATGGTATTTTACTCTTCAATAAAATCAATGATGCAGGCTGGCAGGTAAATAAATTCGGACCACAATCCAACAATCTTGCATCAGTAATGAGAGGCTTCAAAAGCGGTGTTAAATCTTTTGCTACCAGAAATGAGATTGAATTTCACTGGCAATCCCGATTCTATGATCGTGTGATCAGGAATCGCGATGAGCTGAATAAGATCAGGAAATACATACAGGATAATCCGATCAACTGGATGATGGATAAAGACAATGGCGAGAATCTATACCGATAATACTCTAGCAAGATAGCCACAAAGCATTGTGGCTCTACGAGGGATCCAGTGGTTGCTGTAGCTTATGCACCTTCTTCGTCCCGCTATACATGCTAAACTTCTGATACCGGCACTCCAGTTGACCATTGTACAGCGTCAGCTTGCGTGACGGACGCAGGCCGATGCTCTTGAGGGCATCCATATTGGAGCTGATCAGCCAGCAGTCATAGCCGGAATAATAGACCTTCCAGGTATCACCGATAGACTTGTATAGCGCATCGATGTCCTCCTTATCCATCCGCTCGCCGTAAGGTGGATTGACAATGCAGACACCACCACCCTCCGGCGGCTCTATATCGCGGAAGTCACTATTGATGATCGTGATCATGTCCTCCACCTTCGCCCACTTGATATTCTCTTTCGCCTTGCGGGCAACGTGAGGAGAAAGTTCGCAGCCGTATAGTTTGACATCGGTGCTGCTGATACGCTCCACAGCCTTGCTATGGATATTTTCCCACAGTTCCTTATCATACGGCAGGAAGCTATGCCACAGCTCAAAGCCGAACCACTCGCGGTGGATGCCACAAGGGATATTGGCAGCGATCATAGCCGCTTCTATCAGGATCGTGGCAGAACCACACATCGGGTCTACGAGCGGCCTGTGGCCCTCCCAGCCAGTGAGCATCACCATGCCCGCAGCCAGCACCTCATTGATCGGCGCGAGGTTGGTCTTGGCGCGGTAGCCACGCTTGTGCAGCGACTCGCCGGAGGAGTCCAGCGCCAGCGTCACCACATCGTGATAGATATGGATATTGAGGCGGATCGTAGGCTTGTCCAGATCCACCGATGGCCTGCTGCCATACTTGTCACGAAACTGGTCTACGATCGCATCCTTCGCTTTCTGTGAGACAAACTGTGAGTGGTTGAAAAACTCCGTATTGAGCGCCGTATCGATGCCTATCGTGTCATTAGGGCCGAGGTACAGGTCCCAGTTGATCGCCTTGATGCCATCATAGAGCTGCTGATCGCTTGACGCGCTGAATTTGTGTATCGGCACCAGTATCCGTAGCGCCGTACGCACCAGTAGATTGGCCTTGTACATCACCCCGATATTCCCTTCAAAGCTGACTGCGCGATTGTGGACTTCTACATTCTCCGCGCCGAGCTTGCGCAGCTCCGTAGCGCATATTTCCTCAAGCCCGAATATGGTCTTGGCGACCATCCTGTAGTTTTCTGAGATACCCTTCATCTCTGTATGTTTTTTATGAATAATAGCAATGGAGCCCTATCTCCAGTTGCGGCGCAAAGGTAGCGAAATAATACTTATGACCTCAGCTGTGATATACCCGCGAGGCAATGATCACCCTGTCTCTGATCTCCAGCACCTCACCCACAGTCATATCCGTCTCACAATCTACCGTGCGGATATACTCCATAAATACGCTGTGATCATCTGCGATAAACTTAGTAGGCCGATACCGAAGCGACGGCAGCCGATCAAAAGAATCCCGCCACCAGGACCGCAGTGCCTCCTTGCCGTTGATGAGGCCGTTGGTTTTTGGTTGGCGCAGCTTTAATTTGGGGCTGTAGTGCTGCGCATCGTCTGCATACAGAGACAGAAGTTTGTCAAGGTCATGCGCGTTGAAAGCATCAAACCAATCTTTGGCAATATCCATCGGTAACCTATCAGACATATACGATCCTTTTATTCCTAAATATCTTTTTTCGCGCCGACCTCTTTACCCATTTTAAAGGTAAAGAAGAGCAACAGGGCCAGCACTGCTGCCAGCGTCGGCCATATCCACCAGGTATTCGGTTTTTTCTTTTCTGAGGGCTTTACTTTTTCGTCCAGCGGTGTGATGTTATTCTTCACTATAGGTCCCGTGGCCAGATCCTTTATGCCGTGCACACGCATGCTGTCCTGAAAGTAGCCCAGATCATATATCGGCGCCTGTGCCTTGTCATTGCCTCCTACCAGGTAGTAGCTCCTGTCGCCATCGAGATACATGGCTGCGTATCTATTCAGCTGTAGCGACTCGACAGAGCGTAGCCTGAGTGGCGGGTTGTCCTCGTTGTCGATCTGTATCGTGAGCGTGTCATAAGCTCCCGTGAGATTGATAGTGTTATCTCCATCTGACGAAAGGGTGCTCTCGTCTATCACAGATCTGCTATCCATCACTATCAGGTGCCTGCGGTAAAATCTGGGCCCATCTACATGAAAGATGACTTTGTCCATGACATAGCGATGATCATACACCAACTTGATGAAGGATGTATGCACACTATCCTGCTGCGGCATCATATGTGGCGCTGGGATCGTGGTATATTTCCCCTCTTTGACGAAAGCATCGGAAGCCGATATGCTCAGCACGTGTAGTGGGATAGCTTTTTTCATCGGCATGGTGAGGCGCAGGTGACGATACTTCACAGGCGGCATAGAGATGGTCTGCTCAAAGGTCTCTGAACGGACAGCCTGGCCGGGGTGTATCACCACATCGCTGATCTCATACCATTGCCGCCCATCGTCACTGCCAGTCATAGCTGCCTGCGCACCGATAGCAGTATTGCCAAGCGTTAGGTGCAGCTCGTCACACAGACGCGCCTCTGTATTCTCAATATCTATAGTGAAAAGGCTATCCGTATGCGTGGTAAACGAGAATGGCCCCACCACCTCTGTGCTGGTAGCTGGTGTTTCAGATTGCAACAGGTAAGGCACATAATGCCCTGCACTATCCACCACTCGCAGGTCGCTGTAGCCATTCGTGCAGCGCGCTGTGATGGACGGATTCAACAGTACACGATAAAACCCTTCGCCGTTGGCACCAGACAGCTGCGACTGCCACTGATAGCCACCTTGTCCACTACTGCATAGTGACAAGCAGACCAGTATGCATGTCAGAACTATATTATTCCTGCTTATCCCCTCCATCGATCAATATTTTTTTCAGTCGCTGATACATAAATGAGACTACGAGCAGCAGCACACCGAGGCAGAAGAACGCCGCTATCTTGCCACCCACTGGCACATTGCTGATGTCAAACAAAAATAGCTTCAGCAGCGTGACCGCAAAGAGCGTGAGCGAAATGATCCGCAGTGGCTTGTACTGGTACTTCATGCCCGCCCACATAAAGGCAAACGAACTCACACCCCAGATGATAGGCAGCATAGCTTTGATAAAGACCCTCGTGAGTGCATCCAGCATAGTATCGTCATGATAAAACAGGCCTAAGGCCATCAGGTATATCTCGGCACTGAGGAAGACAACGATCACTGCGCTCAGTATCCATGCGAGGCTTTTCTTTGTGTCGGCATTTGACGTCTCATAGCCGCGGATCATAGTAATGATGCGCCACAACATGGCTGCTACGATCACTGCAGAGATCCAATGGGCGGAGAATAGCCCAACGTATTTACCTTGTAGCAATAACGTATGAAACAGCTCGTATGAAAACGGCAGTTGCAATATGTAAACAGCGACTAACACGCCGAGTAAGAGCCCAACATGATATGGCGTGAGACGGATATGCTCATAGCGGCGCAGGAGATAGATAGCCCCATTCACAAAGAGCAGCACATACAGCATATCAAAGGCTGCATACACATCACTACCCACTATCCTATGACCAAACTGATACGAGATCTCCAGTAGCCCTACGAAGAAGGCGATAAGCATGCTGGCCGCGAGATAGGCTTTGGCCGGGATGAGGATAGGGAACGGCTGGTCCGGCTTTTGTTCAGATGTATTTCTCACCCGGAGGTAGTACAACGCCATGGCACAGAGTGCAGCATAGACAGACGTGATAAACGGTTTATTGATGATGACATTTAGGTATGTGCCACCTTGAAAGCCGGCATAGTTGTCACTCCAGTTGAGCACCAGACTGAGTAATGCAATAAAGGAAACAACAGTAGAGCCAATGGCAATGATGCGTATCTGCGACCGCGTGTAAAGCCAGTAAAGCAGCACCGCCTCAGATGCCCAAAAGAGTGTGATAAAGCTACCCTCTAGTTGCAGCGGCGCAGTGATAGAGATAAAAGTGAGCGTGATGCCTATAAGCAGGTACAAGATGTTCTTGTCCGTGCGCTGATGGCGGATGAGGAAGTACGACACCACCAGGTGAAACGCCGCCATACTGGCGCTGAATAGACCCTTGTAAGCCTCCGCATGCATCGTATAGATAAGGAAAAGGCCAGTGGAGAAATACCACACAGAGTTAGCCAGTAGCATGGAGAAATCTATAGGCAGGAATTTCTTCTTCTCCTTGATGTTGTGTGCTAGACCAGCGCTGAAGAAGAACAGGAAAAACACCGTGGCAAAGATGAAAGCATTGCGGCAGACCGTGACAGAAGTATCCGTACCGGTAAAGAGCCACAAGGCGAAAATGGCGATTGTAAACAGGAATGCTAGTAGATTGAGCAATCGCCACATCCGCATATAAGCTATAATGAGCAGGCCTGAGTTCAGGATACACAGATACGAGAAGAGGGCGATGTAGTTGCCGCTTCCATTACTCACGAGGAATGGTGTAGCATAGCCACCTACCATGCTGATCACCGCCAGCTCCTGTCGGTCGTATAGTAGTGATAGCACTACGGCAAAGATCGTGATGACCACCATGATGCCGAATGACACCGTCTGGTCAAACAAATGAAACTGATGATAAGCAAGCGCGATAGTAAAGTAAAACACCGCCAGACCACCGCCCACCAGCACAGAACTGAAGGCCTTGTAGTCCGTACGCAAGCGATGCGCTAATCCGACAAGGATACCACCCGATGCCAGACCGATGCACACTCGACCGACCTCATTGATCCAGTTATTATCTATCGCAAACTTCACAAAGAAGCCGATAGCCAATACGAGGATGGCGATGCCTATCTTGCTGATCAGGTTTTCGCCGATATACTTTTCGTAGTCTATCTCCTTTGCGGGCGGCAGTGTTTCAGTTTGTACCGGAGCAGTAGCGGTTTCTGTGTGGAGCGGCTGCACCTCTTCGCTGATCTCCAAAGAGCCGGAGAGGGTTTTGGTTTCCTCTTTTTGTACCGGTACGTCTGCGTACATGGCTTCGATATCAGCTACTGTCAGCGGTTTTTCTACCTCTTCAGCTATCGGCTCTGGGGTGATTTCTTCCACCGGCACAGACTGTATTTCTGGTTGAGCTTCTACTAAAGGTGCTACTACTTCTGCGATAGTAGTTTTAGGCTCTTCCACCACAGGAGGCGCGGGTGGACTGGCAGGACGGCTATCTCTCTCCAGAATGATACGGCGCAATTCAGAAAGTTCTTTTTGCAGCAAGTACAGCCGCTCATCATTACCGTTGATCAGGTTGTTGACGCGTTTCTGCAGGCCGGACAGCATGACTACTATGAGCGCGATGCCGCCAAACAATAAGTATTCCAGCATAATTGGATTTAGGTTGAACAAATATATCCAGAAACTATATCGTTGTTAACGGATAAAAAACCCTCATTCATCTATACTTGGGATTCATTAACAAATGGCGGCTGTCATTATATAGCAATGATAACGACCTGTTTGACGTGAATACTCTAAAAAGAATTTGAGCTTGCCGGGTCAGAGTTTTTCATACACCACTGCTAGCCCCTGCCCCACACCGATACACATCGTAGCCACGCCATATTTTACACTGGCGCGGCGCCTCATCTCATGGAGCAGCGTAGCTGTGATACGTGCACCAGAGCAGCCCAGCGGGTGACCGATAGCGATGGCACCGCCATTAACATTCACGATAGATGGATCAAATCCCAGATCACGCACACAGGCGAGGCTCTGTGAGGCGAAGGCTTCATTCAGCTCTACGAGGCCGATATCAGATATTTTCAGCCCTGCGCGGTCTAGTGCTTTGCGTACCGCGTAGATTGGGCCGATGCCCATGATAGAGGGCTCTACGCCTGCTGTCGCCATTGAGACCACACGAGCGAGAGGTTTTAGCCCGTGCTTCTTTACGATAGCCTCACTGACCACGAGTGTGGCTGCTGCACCATCATTGATACCGGAGGAGTTGCCGGCGGTCACAGTGCCGTCTTTAGCGAAGGCAGGCTTCAGTTTCGCCAGATCTTCCACAGATGATAGACGCGGATGCTCATCTTTTACAAAAGAGATCTTCTCACCCTTGCCTTTATCGATCTCTACCGGCACGATCTCATCTGTAAATTTTCCTGCCTCATGTGCCGCCTTATATTTTAGCTGCGACTCGTAGGCAAACTGATCCTGTTCTACGCGTGAGATATTCCACTGCTTCGCTACATTCTCCGCTGTTTCGCCCATAGAGATAGTATAGTCCGACGGGAAGCGCTTATTAGTAAAACGCCAGCCCAGCGTCGTGTCAAACATCTGCTGCCCACGGTCAAACGCGGAGGTAGCCTTGCTCATCACCATGGGTGCGCGGCTCATGCTCTCTACGCCACCAGCGATATACAGATCGCCATCACCCGATTTGATTGCGCGTGCCGCGTCACCTATCGCTTGCATGCCGGAGGCACAGAGACGGTTGACCGTCACGCCACCGATAGATTTAGGCAGCTCTGCGAGCAATACAGCCATACGCGCTACATTGCGATTGTCCTCCCCGCTCTGATTGGCTGCGCCAAAGATGACATCTTCTACCGCAGCCGTATCGAGCCAGCTATTGCGCTCTACGAGTGCCTTGACCACATGAGCTGCGAGGTCATCTGGTCTGATCGTGCTGAGTGTGCCGGCGTATTTGCCGATAGGCGTGCGGAGTGCGTCTATGATGTATGCGTCCATGCTGGAAATTGAGACAGCTAAACTATAAAATAGACTTGGGATGTGAGACATGAGATAAGAGACTTTGCAGATCACACCTGCTATAAAAGAAAAAGCCGCAAAGTATTGCGGCTCTACATTGTCTTTCGTCTGATGTCTCGAGTCTGTTTTAGTTCGCTAGCTCACTCATAAACTTAATCCGCACCAGCTGTATCTCATCGACCTCCACATCATCATTGCTAAACTCCTCCATGGCAGCCTCTAGTGAATCTGTCTCAGCTGAGCGGAAGTAGTCGAAGATGTCATTCACCAGATCCTCGTCCATTACGCTGCTGAGGTAGTAGTCTATATTGACCTTGGTACCGGAGTGTACGATGGTCTCCAGCTCGGCTATCATATCCTTGCGGCTGATGCCTAGCGTACGCGCCAGATCATCGAGGCTGATCCTTTTGTCTATAGCCTGTATGATCTTGATTTTCTCTCCGGCTTTGTTTGCGACCGATTTTACGATAAAGTCTGTAGGGCGGTCTATATCATTGTCCTCCACGTACTGCTTGATCATTTCGATGAACTTCTTGCCATATCGTTCCGCCTTGCCGCGGCTCACACCATTTATACCGGCCATTTCATCCATCGTGATGGGGTACTTAGTAGCCATTTCCTCCAGAGAGTTTTCCTGGAAGATGACATAAGTAGGTAGGTTGTTAGCCTTAGCCGTCTTCTGACGCAACTCTTTGAGCATGTTGAGCAGCTTCGGATCTACCACGCTGCGGGCTGCGGCGTTTTCCTCTACTATCACCTCATTGGCTTCTTCCTCATAGTTGTGATTTAGAGAGACTACGATCTTATGCGGCTTTTTTACAAATGCGCGACTGGCATCATTCAGTTTCAGAATGCCATACTGCTCTATGTCTTTGTCGATCAGGTTGATGATCATTGCATTGCGCAGCACAGAGTTCCAGTGGTGCTCGTCTTTATCCGAGCCAGCGCCAAAGAGCGGCAGCTTATCATATTTAAAGTCGGTGATATCCTTAGACTTTTTGCCTATCAGGAACTTGACCAGATATGGCAAGTCGTGATTTTCTTTCACAGCCGCGATGGACTCGATAGCCAGCTTCGTGTCCTCCGTTACATCTATTTTCTCCTTAGGGTGGCGGCAGTTGTCGCACATATTATTGCACTGGTCTGGCGTATAGTTTTCACCAAAGTAGTGCAGCAGGAACTTCCTCCGGCACTCTGCAGACTCTACATATGCCACAGTCTCATTGACCAACTGCAGACCTCGCTCACGCTCAGCCACGGTCTTATCACGCAGTAGCTTTTCCAGCTTTGAGATATCCTTGTAGCTGAAATAGACCACGCACTCTCCATCCATGCCGTCACGTCCCCCGCGACCGGTCTCCTGATAGTAGTTTTCCAGAGACTTTGGGATATCGTAGTGTATCACATACCTGATATCCGGCTTGTCTATACCCATACCAAAGGCGATGGTAGCCACGATCACATCCACATCTTCCTGCAGAAAAGCATCTTGTGTCTGCGCACGTACCTTATTGTCTATTCCGGCATGGTAGGAGGCGGCCTTAATGCCATTGGCTCTCAATACCTGGGCTATGTCATCGGCAGTCTTGCGGTTGATCACATAGACGATCCCCGATTTGCCCGGACGCTGCTTGATAAACTGGACCATATTTTTGGTGGCCAGCTGTGGTGTCTTTTTTGGCCGTATCTCATAGTAGAGGTTTGGCCTGTTGAAGGAAGAGATGAATATATCCGGCTTGCGGAGATTGAGGGTTTTCACAATATCACTTTGGACCTTGGGCGTAGCAGTGGCGGTGAGTGCGATAATGGGGAAGTCTCCCTGGAGCATGTCCACTATCTCCTTGATACGACGGTACTCCGGACGAAAGTCGTGCCCCCACTCAGAGATACAGTGCGCCTCATCTACAGCTACAAAGCTGATAGGCACTTCTTTAAATATATCTGTTGTTTCTTGCTTAGTCAGAGTCTCCGGGGCTACAAAAAGCATCTTGGTCTTGCCAGCCTTGATGTCTTTGATCACTTTGGTACGCTCGGTACGGCTGAGTGACGAGTTGAGAAAATGCGCGACATCATCCTTGTCAGAGTAGTTTCGCACCAGATCTACCTGGTTTTTCATAAGTGCGATGAGCGGAGAGATGATAATGGCTACGCCATCCATGATCATAGCAGGCAGCTGATAGCAGAGCGATTTGCCCCCGCCTGTAGGCATGATCACAAACACATCATTGCCAGACATGAGGCTCCTGATGATGCGCTCCTGATCTCCTTTAAACTTATTGAAACCAAAATATTCCTGAAGTGCCTCTTTGAGGGATAATTCTGCTACTGCCATAAACGATTTTTTCGTTATTCAATATACGGCCCGGACATATAAACGTTCGATGCCGGACTTTCATTACACCTACGAAATATAATAGAAAAAAAATTAAGCATTTGCAAAAAATAGGCCGTAACAATGAGTGCATTTACTCATCGATTAAAAACGAGAGGTTATGCGGTGATATGTAGCGAATAGTTAAATTTGCGTTTCGAAATTTTAACAACAGTCATCAGACTAAACTAATGGAGCACGTGTATGTCGCCATCATGGCGGGAGGGATAGGAAGCAGATTTTGGCCACAAAGCCGAAGCTCCAAACCAAAGCAGTTTCTGGATATACTCAATACAGGAAAGACTCTCCTCCAGATCACTTATGACCGGTTTGAAAATGTATGCCCTTCAGAAAACCGGTTTGTCGTCACTCTGGATGAATACGAATCTCTGGTAAAGGAGCAGATACCGGGGATCAGAAATCACCAGATAGTAAGGGAGCCGATCCGCAGAAACACCGCTCCATGCGTAGCGTACATCTGCGATATGATATATGCGCGGGATCCGGAGGCTGTCATTATTGTCGTGCCATCTGATCACCTGATATTGTATGAGGATAAGTATATTGATATTATATCCCGTTGCCTCGACTATGTAGAGCATCACGATGCCCTGGTCACCCTCGGTATTAAGCCCACGCGCCCGTCTACCGGCTATGGATACATCCAGTACGATGAAGAAAAGAGGGAGGGCGATTTTTACAAAGTAAAAACCTTTACCGAAAAACCTGATCTGGACATAGCGAAAGCTTTCGTAAAGAGCGGGGACTTTCTGTGGAATTCTGGAATGTTTGTTTGGAGGGCAAAAACTATCCTTGATGCCATGCACAAATACTTGCCCGAGGTTATGGATTGTTTCACTGGAGGTAAAGAGGTTTATGGTACAGCAGATGAGGTGGCCTTTATCTCAAATGCATATGCTCAATGCACAAACATTTCTATTGACTATGGTGTGATGGAAAAGGCTGACAATGTCTACACTATACCTTCTAAGTTTGGGTGGAGTGACATAGGATCCTGGGATTCCTTGCATGAAGTGTATCAGAAAGACTATCTCGGTAATGCCGTGATGGGCAAAAGCGTCAAAATATACGATGCAGCCAATAACATGATAATGGTGCCTGATGGCAAGCTGGTGGTACTACAAGGATTGGAGGGTTTCTGCATCGTAGACACGCAGGACGTATTGCTGATCTGCGAGAAATCTAAAGAGCAGCAACTCAAAGAAATAACCATCGATCTCAAAAAAGAGGACCTCGATCAATACTTATAGGCCCCCTTGCCAGCAAAAGCGAGGTAGGTCAAGCAGAAAACAAATCCTGGTAGTAGCTGGATAAATAGACGATCTGAAGCTGTCTCCAGATGCCACGCGATATCTCTAGGGGTCAATATAAATGTGAAAAAGTACACCAATAGCATGGCCATCAAAGCAAGTAGCTGATATGCATATAGTCGCTTGTAACCTTTTATGGCCACTATGCTGGTCAATACCAGAGTGAGCGGATAAATTTTTGTCGCGTTATCTAAAAAGTACTTAAAGGTGATCTTGTATCGAGACAAATCCATCACGCGTTGGATTGTTTCTGCACCCTGCCCGGCCGCGATGTCATTGTGCGGCGCATAGCAAAGCTTGAACATAAAAATGATAAATGCTGGAAGCAATAATCCAGCTAAGTAGTAAGCTATGCTTATTCCGCGCTTTTTTTGATGCCACAGAAAGAATATAGAGAAAACAAGAGCAAACACTACACCTTCGTTCTTGACCCAACCACTAAAACCACAGAACCACCCGGTGAGAACAAATAGCCTGGGATCTGGATGCTTGTCACTCAATACTGAAAGCACAATAGTAGTTAAGATAAAAAGCCCTAATAACGAGTCGGCACCTTGATACGCTGCTACTTTAGCATATAATGGTGTGAGAGATAATATACCCAACGCTAATATGGCAGCAAGGCGATTTTCTTTTTTTAGTGCTGCATAGGTCATAATACTCGTGATAAGAAGAGCGCTATAAGCGACACCACAAGGTATCAGTGCCTCTATCCGCCCCAGTGCGCGCCACAACATAGCAATAAGTGAAGGCAGCATCAGTGGGTAATCAGCGTGTGTCCACGAAATATCCGGAGAGAACAGATTTTGCCAATGCTGCTGATGATACAAAAACGCTGCATGCATACTCCAAATAGCGCGTGCATCCCAACGCCCCCATCGGCCAGAGTGAGGAATAAACTGAAGCGAGATGTAATAAATCAATCCCAGCGCACAAACACTGGCAAATGTAACACGAGGCCAGGTGAGCTGTGGCCAACCATACATCTTGAGTTGTCGGATTAATAAAAAGAAGCTACAGCCAATGATTGCAATATAGCTCCAGGCAGGTGGCTGATTGCATATCACACAAAGATCAAAGGCCAAAGAATGAATCACCATCGACAACATAAAGCTGACCAACAACCTAAAAGCACCGGATACCAGTTTTAAATCACTCAGCCACCAGGCAAAAGCCGCCGAAAGCGTTATGAACGAGAAGGTCAAGGTCATCGGGCTCATTATTCTTTTTTTCTGGAAATCAATAAAAGATCATGTCCGGGAGCCTTAGTTTGATATATCGTATCACACCTAATGTTGCTTAAAACTGGAGGCAGGCTATCCTGTGCATGCCGGGAGTGATACAGAAGGATTGTATCGGACTTTGGGATATGAGAGGAAAGAACATCGGGGCACCAGAGAAACTGTGTATAATAATAAGCAGCCTGAGATTGTTCATCCTCCGATAGATTTGTTGCAAAAGCCAGATTCGAAATGTGCGGGATACGATAGCGGATGTCCTTAATGATCACTGCATCTGTGTCTAAGTCGGTGATCTCATTATTTATACTTTCAAAATGTGTAAGCATAAGCCTGCATAGTGCTACGAGCACCACAAAAAATATGATGGTCCTGAATACCCGGATGATTTGCTTTGTCATCTTTAAGCCAAACACTTTCTGATGTGCGCCTATATCTTTACCTGCTGTTGAAAATACTTCTTTTGCCAATATGCCTGAGACGACGGAGATTGTTTATTTTTGAGGCCTCAGAATCTGTAGACACACTACACCGTGAGATAATGCATCCCGTGACTATCAAATTTGCTTTCCAATTATGAATTTTTCCGGCTCGGTCCGATCTAAACTACCAAGTGTAGGTACTACGATATTCACTGTCATGTCCGCTATGGCGCGGGAGCATGACGCCATCAATCTATCACAGGGCTTTCCGGATTTCAATCCTGATGTGATGCTGCAAAATGCAATAGACAATGCTATCCGCAGCCACCACAATCAGTATGCGCCCATGGCAGGACTCATGCTACTGCGCGAGCGTATAGCTGCAAAGGTCGACACCCTGTATAAAGCTCCGGTAGACCCGGACACAGAGATCACGATCACGGCAGGAGGCACGCAGGCGCTCTTTACAGCCATAGCCGCTCTCATCGGTGAGAATGACGAGGTCATCCTCTTCTCTCCCGCCTATGATAGCTATGCACCGGCCGTGAAACTGGCGGGTGGCAAGGCTATGCACTATACCATGGAGGCCCCTGACTTTGCTATCAACTGGCAGCAGGTAAAGAAGCTCATCACACAGCGCACACGCATGATCGTGATCAATACGCCTCACAATCCATCTGCCACGATACTGACAGAAAAGGACATGAAAGAGCTAGAGAAGCTCACCAAGGGCACAGACATCATTATCCTCAGTGATGAGGTGTACGAGCATATCATCTATGATGAAAAAGCGCACCAAAGCGTGCTGCGCTATCCGGCGCTGGCTGAGCGGAGTATGGTAGTCGGGTCCTTTGGTAAAACATACCACGCTACGGGCTGGAAGGTAGGCTACTGTATAGCTCCGAAGGAGCTGATGGCAGAGTTTCGCAAGGTGCACCAGTTCAATGTTTTTTCTGTAAATACGCCTATGCAACACGCCTATGCGGAGATTCTGCAGCATCCGCATCTGTATGAAGGGCTAGCTGCATTCTATCAGGAGAAGAGAGACTTTTTTCGCAATGCTATGAAAGGCTCTAAGTTTGACCTGCTGGACACGCGCGGCACCTATTTCCAGCTCGCTTCTTACAAGAACATAACTGATGAGAAAGACACTGAAGTAGTCAAATGGCTCACCAAAGAATTTAAAGTAGCGGCTATCCCGGTCTCGGTTTTTTACCACAAGACGTTAGATCCAAAGGTCATCCGATTCTGCTTCGCAAAGGAAAACGAAACGCTGGAGCGCGCCGCAGAGCAGCTCTGCAAGATCAGGTAACCCTCAAAATATGAGAGGGATAGTGCTACCTATCCCTCTCTGTATTAACAAAACCCAAATCAATTCTTTAGAATAGCCCCTCTACACTGAGGTAGCGCTCACCTGTATCGTATGAGAATGTGAGCACGCGAGTTCCTTTAGGGGCATCTTTCAGTTTCTGAGCTACAGCAGCGAGTGAGGCACCAGAGGATATGCCGATGAAAAGGCCTTCCTCTTTTGCAGCCCGCTGCGCATATTCGAATGCTTCTTCTTTGGTCACCTGTATCGTGCCGTCTAGCAGTGCTGTGTTAAGGTTTTTAGGTATAAACCCCGCCCCTATGCCTTGAATAGGGTGCGGTCCCGGTGCGCCGCCACTGATCACGGGTGATGCAGTCGGCTCTACAGCGTATACTTTGAGGTCAGGAAATTTTGATTTTAATACTTCTGCCACACCGCTGATATGGCCACCAGTACCTACACCTGTGATCAGATAGTCCAGTCCATCTGGAAAGTCTGCGAGTATCTCCTGCGCTGTCGTATTCTTATGTACGTCCACATTGGCAGGATTTTCAAACTGCTGCGGTATCCATGAGTTGGGCGTAGCGGAGGCGAGCTCGTTGGCTTTCTCTATGGCGCCTTTCATTCCTTTTTCGCGCGGGGTCAGCTCCAGCTCTGCCCCGTAGACTGCTAGCAGGCGCCTACGCTCCAGGCTCATGCTCTCGGGCATCACCAGTATCAGTTTATATCCTTTCACAGCCGCAGCTATAGCCAGGCCGATACCTGTATTACCAGATGTCGGCTCTATGATCACGGTGTCCTTTTTCAGCAGGCCCTTCTTTTCGGCATCTTCTATCATGGCCAGGCCTATGCGGTCCTTGATAGAACCTCCTGGATTTGCCCGCTCCAGCTTGGTATATACTTCATGGTCTGCGCCGAAAAGCCTGTTGATCCGCACATGTGGTGTGCCGCCGATGGTTTCGAGTATGTTTTGTGCCTTCATGTTTTATTATGGTTGAATTTTTTACGGATGATCAAATGACAAACTCAATTACGTTTTTCATTTCTGAGCGGTCCCTTATCTTGACCTCGCTCTTCTGATAGACTACGGATAGGGCTGGTACACTCTCTGTGAGCCACACATTGCCTCCTATCACAGAGTCATGGCCTACTACTGTTTTGCCGCCCAGGATGGTGCTACCGGAGTAGATGATCACATTGTCCTGTATGGTGGGGTGGCGCTGGCCCTGAGTGGTGCCCTTCTCTACTGTGAGCGCTCCCAGCGTCACGCCTTGATATATTTTTACATTATCCCCTATCACTGCTGTCTCACCTATCACTACACCTGTGCCATGGTCTATAAAGAACGACTCACCGATCTGCGCCCCGGGATGAATATCTATACCGGTCTTGCTATGCGCATACTCCGTCAGGATGCGTGGCAGAATGGAGACTCCCTCGGTATAGAGCACATGCGCCAGCCGTTGCACAGCTATAGCATAAAAGCCGGGATAGGCTATCACTATCTCCTCTAGAGAGTGGGCCGCCGGATCAAAGGTGAGGATGGCCTCCGCATCCTTGATCAATGTGTCAAATACGGTGGGTAGCCTGTCAAAGAACCTCCTGGCGATGGCAGGGTCTGCACTGCTGGCTTCTATCAGTGCTTCCAGCTTGGCGCTGAGCTGAGGCTGCCGCTGGGCCAGCAGGTCTACGGAGAGCTCTCCTCCCCAGCGTACGGGGAAAAGGAAATTGACCATCTCATCTGCGAAGCTATGCGCGTGGATCATCTGGGCGTAGCCATTGGGAAACCTGCGCTGAAACGAACGTATTTTGTCTAAAAGCATCATTCCGGTTTTGTATGAAATAAAAAGCCCCTCAGTGTGTGACGACTGAGGGGCTTGTGATATTCTTTAGTTTATTGATCTATTACTAACGTACATATCCCTCCAGCGCTGCCAGTGCAGTACAACAACAGATACACGCATGTGTGGGGATGGTCATGATATAACGAATATAAAGCAAAGAATACTAAAAATCAAGAGGCGGATAAAAATATGTTTGAAACATATTCTTTGTTTGCCTAAACCCTGTTTAAGGAGTGGGCGCATATATCATAGAGAAATACTCCTCGCCAAAAAGTCGCAGGAACCTCATCCGTACATTGTCCTCCACTGTCTGTGTACACTCTACGAGGCGGCTCACAGAGTTGACATATATATTGATGACTGTGTTTTTCACAGTAGAGGAGCCATCTCTGAGCAGCTCATATGCTGTATCAAAACAGGCTATAGCCTCATCTATATCGTGATCCTGTATAGCATCTCGCGTATAGTCTGCAAAACAAGCTATAGCCTTGCAAAGGCTCGAGTCGTCCTTCAGCATAGAAAGATCAATAGCCATTCTGGGGATCTCTGCGGTGATCACATCGCGTACTTGGGAGTCTTTTATCATACTACTGGTTTTGAAATGATACAAAATCAAAGATGGTGCCGTTTCCGGTACATAAACGCTAAAGACCTGTCTGGAAGTGCCCATTTGACCGCAGAAAACAGCTGTTCTGCTGAAAAAGCTGCAGCCCGCACAGCCATTGGGTTTGCACTCGTTTTGAGCTAAAAAACTGAGTGTCAGTAACATTTATTAAGATAAAATTTTAACAACCCTGAGCTTTTGTCCCGCATTTGGTACAGGATTGGAAATCATCCAGCCATAATCATCCAAACAATGAAAAAGCTCATTTCAATAGTATCCATCGCGATGTCTGCCCTGACAGGCGCATATGCTCAGGGCGATGATGCGTACTATACCAACGGCAACGATGCATATGCCTATAGCAGCTATAACAACAGCTCGTATAACAACGGCTATAACAATGATCCGTATGCCGCGTCATACCAGGATTATGACCAGAGCTATCAGACCTTCTATGACGAGATGGCTCCTTACGGCCGCTGGGTATATGATGCACGCTATGGCCGTGTATGGCTCCCATCGGTGGCAGCCGGGTTCTCTCCATATCTGACCAACGGACACTGGGTGTATACCGACTATGGCTGGACGTGGGTCTCTGACTACTCATGGGGCTGGGCAGCATTCCACTATGGCCGCTGGTGCATGGACGACAGGTACGGCTGGATGTGGGTACCTGGCAGCGAGTGGGCTCCGGCGTGGGTCATGTGGGGTAGCTACAGCAACAACTACTGCTGGGCCCCTATCGCACCGGGATATGGCTTCAGCTCATACTCTTACTACAGGCCTGCGGCACGCTACTGGAACTTTGTAGGCTGTGACCATATCAATCAGCCATACGTATCAAACTATGTAGTAAACCACAACGTATCTGTGACTAATGTGACCGTGAATAACATCACGGTGATCAACAACTACAATACTTACAACAATGGCCGCTTTTCTTCCGGGCCGCGTGTGAATGATGTAGAACGCGTCACAGGCCATAGGATCGCAGCTGTGAGTATCACCGCCTCTGCAAAACCCGGTGTAGCCCGTATAGACCGCAATCAGATAGAGATGTACCGTCCGACTATCAGCAGGCAGGCAACGCCATCCAATATCCGGCGCGAACGCACTGTGGATGTAAACAGAAACAGTGTACAACGCGCTGATAATAATGGGATGCAGAGAAACCTGGGCCAGCGTGAGAGCGGAGCAGGTCAGATACAACGTGCCGACATGAGGAATAACGCGCAGCCTGAAAGGATGCAGATGAATGCACCACAGAGGGCAGAGATGCAGAGGCCGGTGCAAAATGGTATCGAGCAGCGGAGTATGCAGGCGAACCAAATGCAGCGCGACATGAGGGCAAGTGCTCAACCTGAACGCATACAAATGAATGCACCACAGAGGGCCGAAGCGCAAAGGTCAATGCAAAACAGCGCACCAGCATACCAGCCTGCCCGCCAGAACTTTGAACAGCGCCCGGCTATGCAGCCATCCAGGGAGAGTGCTCCTCAGCAGCGGACCTTCTCTCAGCCCGAGAGGCAGGGATTCTCCCAGCAGGTACAGCGCCAGCAGGAGCGGGGTTTCGCACAGGCAGAGCGCCCCGCACAGCAGATGACACGTCAGATGCCCGAGATGTCCCGGGTATCAGCGAGCCCTCAGGCAGCCGGCAGGATGGGCAGGAGATAGGCATCCACTTATAGTTTTATAAAGCAAAAGGCGACCCGTAAGTCGCCTTTTGTATTTTTCTGATGTCGATCTTTTAGTGATGAGAGTGATCGCCATGAGCGTGTATGTGCCCGTGCTCGATCTCAGTCTTGTGTGCCTCGCGTACATCTTTCACCTCACCTGTGAAATAGAGGGTCTTGCCAGCAAATGGATGATTGAGGTCTATGGTCACATCCTCATCTCCGATATCTGTGATGCGGCCCTGGAATGGATTGCCATACTGGTCCTGCAGCGGTATCAGGTTGCCCACCTCTATCAGGTGCGATGCATCCTCACCTTCAAACTGGAAGTCGCTCTTATTCATCTTGATCACAGCCTCCGGATCAAACTCACCATAGCCCTCACCTGGAGTGAGTACAAAGCTGAATTGATTGCCCGGTATCAGGCCCTCGAGATTTTGCTCAAATTTGTCCAGCACATTGCCGTAGCCAAAGAGGAACTGAAAAGGAGAGTCTGCTGTAGCCTCGTCCATGATAGGTCCGTTAGGTTCATTGCGCAGCTGGTAGGTCAGCGATACGACGGTATTTTTTGTTGCTTTCATTAAAGAAATGTAAAGTGAAATAATAGCGGAAGTGAAACAGAATGGTATTACGCCTCAATTCTAGCGGGTACAAAAATACTAATATTTATCCAATGGGACAGCAGGTCAATGTTAAGCTTCTGGTGAGCGCAGGGCTGTTTTGTCACGGAAGGTCATTTACCTCATCGAAATTGAAGTAAGGATTATCAAACTTGAGGTCTTTGTAATATACCAGTGTCCATTTGCCATCATTATACTCCAGAGCAGTCATATTCTCTACCCAGTCGCCGGAGTTCATGTAAACCACTGAGCCGTTATCAGTTGTGATCTCTTTGATCACAGGCAGGTGGATGTGGCCATTCAGCACATAATCGTAGCCTTCATCTATGGCTATCTCGGCAGCGGCCATCTCGTAGTTATTGATCTGCTTGATGCCGCGCTTGGTAGCGTCTTTGATAGCCTTGGTAAAGTTGATATTGTCTGCTCCCCAGAGCGCCCTCAGGACATTCACAAATTTATTGATCAGGATCAGTAGCTCATAGCCCGTATTGCCCAGCTTGGCCAGCCAGCGCGAGCCTCGCATGGTCACATCAAAGATGTCTCCATGAAAGATCCAGTGCCGCTTGCCATCCAGATCCAGGATCAGCTTGTCCTCCAGCTCCAGATTGCCCAGCTGCATACCACTGTAGCGGCGCAGCAGCTCATCATGATTTCCCGTGAGGTAGTGCACCTGCACACCGGAGCTGATAAATTTGAAAACCCGCTGGAGTACTTTGGAGTGAGACTTAGGGAAGTAATAAGAACGAAACTGCCATATATCTATAAAGTCTCCGTTGATCACGAGTATCTCCGGCTCTATTGACTTGAGGTAGCGGTTCAGCTCCTTGGCCTTGCAGCCGAGAAACCCCAGGTGCACATCAGAGATCACACAGACTTTGACCTGACGCTTGCTCATACTCTCAAAGATATACCAGATCAGACAACAAACAAATAAAGCCGGCAGCAATCAAACTCATGATCAGGTTTTTTCATAAATTGACTTAACTCCTTATTTTCACCGCCTAAATAACAGACAATACTATGGGTCGCGCGTTTGAATACCGTAAAGAGAAAAAGTTTAAGAGATGGGGTGCTATGGCCAAGGCTTTCACCCGTATAGGCAAAGAAATAGCGATCTCCGTCAAGCTCGGCGGTCCGAGTCCGGAAACGAACGCCCGCCTGCGCCAGGCTATCATCAACGCCAAAGGCGCCAATATGCCAAAGGCAAACGTGGAAGCGGCTATAAAGAAAGCGTCCTCAAAGGACACCACTAACTACGAAGAAGTAACCTATGAGGGTTATGGCCCGCATGGCGTCGCTATAGTGGTGGATACACAGACAGACAACACTACACGTACAGTGGCGAACCTCCGTACTATCTTCAACAAGCTCAATGGCGCGATGGGCACACAGGGTTCGGTAGAGTATATGTTTCAGAAAAAAGCAGTCTTCAAATTCCCTAAAGGCAATCATAACCTGGAGGAGCTGGAGTTTGAGCTCATAGACCACGGCCTGTCTGAGCTGCAGTCTGATGAGGAAACGATTATTGCTTACGCAGAGTTCGTAGACTTTGGCAAGCTGGCAAAAGCGCTGGAAGAAAAAGGCATCGAGGTCACAGAAAGCACTTATGACAAAATCCCTGACTTCTATAAAGAAGGCCTCTCTGATGAGCAGGCAGAGGAGGTGATCAAGCTTATAGACAGGCTGGAAGAAGATGACGATGTGAGCCTCGTCTTCCACAACATGAAGTAAGAGCTGGCCCGAACCTTGCTGCCTTAGTATTGTTTCTAACACAAACTCCCATGACACTCCAAACACTCAATATCATCACGCTGGTATGGATCGGCGTGGCAGTAGTATCATTCCCTTTTTTGCTACGCGTCACCGCACCATATGGCCGCCACGCCACTGAGAAGTGGGGACCAATGATCAGCAACCGTCTCGGATGGATACTGCAGGAGGCGCCGTCTATGATATTCCTCTCTATTTTCTTTTTCATCGGAGACCTGCCTAAGACTCATGTCAGCTACTTCCTGTGGGGGCTGTGGGTCGCGCATTACATCTACCGCAGCTTGATATTCCCATTTCGTACGAAGACTACGGGGAAGAAGATACCTGTGCTGATCGTCCTCTCCGCTATTGGTTTCAACTTTATGAATGGCTTTACCAATGGCAGCTACCTCGGTAGCTTTGGAGGCAACTATGATGACAGTTATTTTACTTCGGCGCAATTCATCATTGGCATAATCGTTTTTGCAACAGGCGTATTTATCAATCATCAGTCTGATAATATCCTCCTGGCACTCCGCAAGCCGGGAGAAACAGGATATAAGATTCCACAGGGAGGTTTATTCCGCTATATCTCCTGCCCCAACCTATTTGGTGAGATGATAGAGTGGACCGGCTACGCTATACTGGTGTGGAGCCTGCCGGCACTGGGCTTTGCCATATGGACCATCGTAAACCTGACGCCACGGGCACTGGACCACCACAAGTGGTATCAGTCTAAGTTTTCCGACTATCCTAAGGAAAGAAAAGCGTTGGTGCCTTTTATCCTGTAGAGGGCTATTGACCTACTGCGACCTTGATCATGGACTGATGGCTGCCAGATTCTACACGCACCATATACATGCCAGCATTGTTGCGGCCGAGATCGAGCGATGTAGTGTTTTTTCCAGCGGTAGCCCTCCACTCTGATGCGTAGATCGTACGACCAGAGACATCATATACCTCTACGGCCAGATCCTCAGCACGCTCCGCCTGATAGTTCAGTGTAAACTGACCGTGATTAGGATTTGGATATAGTGATATAGCTAGCGTATTACCAGGTACTTCTCCCACTCCGGTGGAGAGGGCGGCAGCGATCACTGCACCGTAGGCATTGATCTTGCCGTGGCCCCATGTATTGAGACCAGAGGCCGGGAGCATTCCTGTGAATGTATCCAGGATGGCAGTCTGTGTCATGATCCTCTTCACCTGCTCCGGATAGAGGCCGGGATTGGCTTGCAGCATGAGCGCAATGATACCGGAGGTACATGGTGTAGCCATAGATGTACCGGAGAACTGCGCCCAGTAGTACTTTTTATTCTGATTGGGATCCAGCCATGAGGTCACGACATCACTGTAGTCCGCGCCGCCCGGGCGTACATCAGCACAAAATGAATTGACAGAGGATACTACGCAAAGACCGGGAGCTGTGATGTCCGGCACTATGCGGCCATCACGCGTAGGGCCATGACTGGAGAAAGGCACCAGCTGTCCGAGAGTGGTATAGTTGAAAAAATTATAACTCTGATGACCAATATTTGTGTACTCTACCTTAGCAGAATAAGCTCCTACTGATACAGCGGAGCGGGTAGATACTATATCACTGGTGGTATATGAGCTATCGCCCTGTGTGGCCCATGGATAGCCAAAACTGGTCAGCGCACCGCCATAACCTTCACCATTAGTCACATAGCCATCCCAGAAATCTACGCGGCCATCACTGGAGCGCAATGAGAGTACTACGCTGTCTGTAGTAGCACGGTTATATAGTGTCAGATAGATACGAGGCTTGCCGTTAAACTCGGCTGTAGAGGTGACGATCTGTACATGCAGGCTATCATGATTGGTACCAGGCAGGCTGAAACTATGCAGGCTATTGTCCAGGCAGACATATCCTGTGCTGGCTATTTCACTACCATGATACAGACTGACCTGCAGGCAAAATGTCTTGGCTGTATCACCCCAGAAGTCTAGCCATACCTTCTTTGCAGTCAGGTATGGACTGAAGGTGGCAAAAGTCTTGACCACCGTATCAGTAGCGGTAAAGTTCTTTTGAAGATGTATAGCTGCATCGCCCTCATTGCCGCCAGCTACTACAAAGATGCGTCCGGGGCCAGTCAGCGCATCGCAACCTTCGCTAAACAGTGACGAGCCATCGCGCGGGCCTACCGGGGTACCCCAGCTCAGATTTACCACAGCCGGCTTGCCTACAGAGGCAGCATAGGTAAAGACATAGTTGATACCATCCAGAAAGTCTGACATGCCCGTTCCTTGCCACTGATTGGAGTCCGGCATGATGCCTACCAGCACCATCTCACTCTCAAAGGCCATACCGCGGTACAGCGCGCTGCTCGTATCCGTACTGCCGAATCCACTACCCGCTGCGATACCCATCACGTGTGTGCCGTGTGTAGCGCCGGTGTTGTCTGTTTGCTGGCTCTGGATACTAAAACTATCGGTCATCTCACTGCCATAATTGAATCCTGCGGGTGGTATGCCTTGCGTTTTCATCTCCCATACTCTGGATATGCGATAGTTCGTACCCGAGGTATCATAAACAGTAGGATGCGTATAGTCAAAGCCCACATCCACGATGCCTACCACCACACCCTTGCCGGTATATGGATGAGGCAGGCCTATACCGGCATGCACTGAGTCCACACGCGTAGTACGGCGGGCTGAGTCCAGCGCCATGTTGACCGGCTCGTCCAGCTGTATATAGTCTATCCCGCTGACCCGAGTGAAGGCTTCTACATTCGCCAGGGGCACTTGAGCTGTCCATATACGGCCAGCCCTGGTACCTACGTGTACTCCTAGTACCTCCAGATCTGCCTGAGAGACAGCGGGTGTGACCCTGATGAGCGCACTGATACAAACTCCCTGGCTTGTTTTCTTATAGACATAGTCCTGCTGTATGGCAGACTTGCCCGCACCCTTTCGCAGCGCGTCGAGATAGATCTGTGTGCGCGGGGAGAGTCTGGCGTGTGTTTTTTCTGCAGCTTGTGCAGAGATCAGAGAGGCATAGCATACAGCTATCAGGAGTAGGACTTTCTTCATTACCCTTGGTGTTTCTTAGCTCGCAAGATATACAATTTTGCAGCGCACTCACACGTCCTGCTGCTAAGGCTTTGCTCGTTGCGGGTCATTTCACCATCTTCGCAGTCCCATGCTTTTGTATCCTTCACATACTATTGAGAAACTAGAGTTTGACAAAATACTGCTGCTGGTAGCCCAGTACTGCCGTAGCGAACCGGCCAAGCAGGCCGCACTGGCACTGGAGCCAATGACTGACACCGGTGAAGTGCGCAAACAGCTCCTGCAGGTACACGACTACCGCAAGGTAATGACGACGGGTTCACATTTCCCACTGGACTACGTAGCGGACCTGAGTAAAGAACTCAAGCTGCTGGGGATCACTGATGCGGTGCTGGAGCAGGAAGCCTTCACACGTATCAAAAAGACGGCACTGACCATAGAGGGCATATTCCGGTTTTTCACAGCCAATGAAAACTTGTATCCCAACCTGCAGGCTATAGTAGGTGGGATCTACTATGAGAAGCAGATCGTGCAACTGATCAATGGGGTCTTTGACGAAAATGCCAATGTGAAAGACAATGCCTCACGCGACCTGATGGACATAAGGAGCCGGCTGAGCAAAAAGCGCAATGAGCTGAGCAGGGTCTTTGCCCAGATCATACAAAAGTACGCCAAACTCGGTATCCTGACTGACTCCGGCCAGAGTATACGCAATGGCCGCAAGGTGGTGACCATCGTAGCCGAGAGCAAGCGCCAGATGGGTGGTATCATACATGATGAATCGGACAGTGGCAAGACTGTCTTCATGGAGCCACGCGAGACTGTAGAGCTCAACAACGAGATATTTGAGCTGGAGCGCGCGGAGGATAGAGAGGTCTACCGCATACTGAAAGAGCTTACCGCTCAGCTCGCACTCTACCGCCAGCTATTGGAGAGCTACCAGAGCGTGATCACAAAGTACGATCTCATCCAGGCCAAGGCAAAATTTGCCAATGAGATCAACGCTACCTATCCTGTCGTATCAGACAAACCAGTGATACACCTGCGCAAATCCGTGCATCCACTGCTTTATCTGCATCTAAAGAAATCAAAGAAAGAAACTATACCGCTCCACATCAAGCTGGATGAAGAAAACCGTATCCTCGTGATATCCGGCCCGAATGCCGGCGGCAAAACCATCACACTGAAAACCATCGGCCTGCTGCAGATCATGCTACAGAGCGGCCTGCACGTGCCGGTAGATGAGCGGTCTGAGATGGGGATCTTCCAGTCACTATTTGTAGATATAGGCGACTCACAGAGTATAGAGGATGAGCTGTCTACCTACTCTTCGCACCTTCGCGCCATGCGTTTCTTCCTGGACAATGCAGATAAGCGGACCATGTTTCTGATCGATGAGTTTGGTACTGGCTCTGACCCGGCGCTGGGCGGCGCTTTTGCGGAGGCGATACTAGAGGAGCTCGCCTTCAAGCGGGCCTATGGTGTAGTGACCACGCACTATCTCAACCTCAAGATCATGGCCAACAATGTCAAAGGCATCCTGAACGGTGCGATGATCTTCAATGAAGAAACGCTCATGCCTACCTACCAGCTCACTACCGGCAAACCGGGCAGTTCATACACCTTTGCGATAGCTGAGCGGACAGGACTGCCACGGATGCTGATCGAGCGGGCCAAGGACCTGGTGGACAACCAGCACTACCAGCTCGACCTGCTACTGAATAAAGTGGAGCAGGAGCATCAGCTGCTTTTGGAAAAAGAAAAAGAGCTGAACACCAAAACATCAGAGCTAAACGACCTCAAGAAAAACTATGAGACGCTGCTAGCCAAAGTACAACAAACGCGCGAAAGGCAAAACAACCAGCAAGTCATACAAAATAACGCTAAGACCACACCATACATCCGTGAGGCGGAGCGCAGACTGCAGAAGCTGCTACGGGACTGGGAGACACGCAAAGACCTGGAAGTAGTGGCTGAGCAAACTAAAAAAGCCATAGAGGCAGAGAAGCCCAAAGAAGAGAAGAAGGAAAAGCAAAAGCCCGCCACTCCGGAAAAGAAGAAAGAAGCGCCAAAGCCTGTGCTAAAGACACATCCCGGGGCAAGGGTCAAAATACTGTCCTTCAATAAAAATGGCGTGATAGAATCTGTAAAGGGCAATAAGGTCACCGTCGTAGCGGACGACATGCGCATGACGGTCAATAAGGACGACCTGATCAATATTTAAACTTACCGGAAGATGCTGTAGTCAGCCCACACCTTTCTGTAGTAATCAGAAGGGTCTGAAACTATCTGGGATTTCTTGTCAAATATCATGGTGTAGCGATTACCTGGATCGTACTTGACCCAGTCGTTCTTGCCTGCACCGGCAGGATCGCCATAGCGTGCAAAGTTTAGCCAGCTCTGCTGCATCTGAGAG
Organism: uncultured Chitinophagaceae bacterium; assembly: GCA_964571705.1. Lineage (GTDB taxonomy): Bacteria > Bacteroidota > Bacteroidia > Chitinophagales > LD1 > UBA1941. The sequence continues at coordinate 6,960 of CAZNDJ010000012.1, read as the reverse complement.
GATATGCGGCGGAGTGTTTTCTTATTGGCACCCAGGGTGAAGAATTTGCCCAGGCCATGATCCATATTGCCAAATACAAATGGCATCTCGAGTCCATGGCATGACCGCAGTCCCGTCATGCGCAGCAGCGGCGATGACCACTGAAAGCGGTACATATACGTAGAGGCAAACTTGTGCTGCTCCTCTGTGAAACGGATGCTTGGCATGACAAATACACCATCTGTGGTCATATCCATCACACCGCTGCGGTGCGGGTATTTCTTATACGCCTTCACTATTTTCTGCCGCGCCTCCACTTCTACATTGGCCAGGTAGGGCGCCAGTTCATGAGCGTTGCGCGGTGTCACTCCTATCTTTTTCAGAGAGAGAAAGGTGGCTTCATCTTTATTGGTGCCGATCATCAGGTCTATGCCCGCAGCCTGCCCGGCCTTGATAGAGGTCATGAGGTCGTGCGGCAGGAATGTACCATCTACGGTAGGCGCGAGAACTTTGACAGTGGTTGTCTCTTTCATCAGCTGCTCAAAGAGGCGGTCCATGCCGGCTACCAGAGTGTCTGATGGCAGGGTTTTGAGCTTATCCAGATCGTTTGGCCCCAGGCCTACCAGCTTCATATAGCGGAGTGTGATCTCAGTGGCAGTTTTGGGTGTCCACATTGATTCTGGTACGCCACTTTCTACGATGGCCCTTTTGAAGAGACCCTTGGCTGCGGGTGTGCTCATCAGCGTCATCACACTGATAGCTCCGGCCGACTCGCCAAATAGGGTGACCTGATCAGGATCACCGCCAAAGGAGGCGATATTCTCCTTTACCCATTTTAGCGCTGCCACCTGGTCGCGGATTCCGAGATTATTATCAAAACCCTCCTTCTTTCCTTTGATATCATCAAAATACAGGAAGCCCAAAGCTCCGAGGCGATAGTTGATAGATACCACTACTACATCGCCATTCTGTACCAGGTGTGTACCGTCATAGAGGCTACCAGAGCCCGAGCCCACCAGAAAGCCACCACCATGTATCCATACCATCACAGGGCGCTTCTTATTGTCTGCGGCGGGCGACCATACATTGAGGTAGAGGCAGTCTTCGCCTTGCTCTTTGGCACTAGCCGTACGGTGTGTCTGTGGGGATGCGAGCCCAAACTTGCTGGCGTCTTTTATGCCGTCCCACTTCTGGACAGGCTGTGGCGCGCGAAAGCGCAGATCTCCCACCGGTGGCTGAGCATAGGATATGCCCCTCCAGATAGAGATGCCCCTATCCTGCGTACCCCGCAGGGTGCCATAAACTGTCCGTGCCAGCGGCCGCTCCGTAGCTGGCCGGTTGTCTGCAGCCATGAGCAGTGCGCTCACGTGGAGAGCTATCAGTATAATAAATGTGCGGGTAGTGTAGTATGCTTTCATATTGATATATGAACAGCAAAAATACCCTGCGGTTCTCAAACCGAAGCTCTATTTCTGACGAAGGCGCAGATTGTCTCTACCTACCGTCGCCAAAACATGTTAAACGAAGTATTTCTTGTACCAGTACTGGAAAACGATGAGGCCCCAGATGCGGGCATGCACCTCACCGGGATCGGAGGAGAAGAGTTGCCTCTTGAGCTGACGGATCTCTGACACCTCAAATATGCCCTGCTGCTCTATGAAACTATCGCTGAACAGATCCTCCTCTATCAGTGACCTGAGTCCGGTACGGAACCACTTCAGCAGTGGCACTTCAAAGCCACGCTTAGGTCGCGTGTAAAGCTCATCAGGCAGGACATCGCGAAAGGCATCTTTGAGTATCTTCTTAGTATGACCTTCAGCGATCTTGAATTTGGTCGGTATAGTAAAAGCAAAGTTGACCACCGTGTAATCGAGTATCGGCACGCGTACCTCCAGGCTATTGGCCATACTCATGAGGTCTACCTTGGTGAGCATATCATTGGGCAGTACCATCTGCGTATCAGCCATGAGCACGTCATTGATCGAGTCCTTGCCGTTTACATACTGTAGCACGGCCTCTTTACGCTTATCTATTTCTGGATTGTTGATGCTGTGGTTTGCCCTGATCAGCCGCTGTGCATCGTCCTGATCTACAAAGGCACACCAGCGCCAGTAGCGTTCCTGTGGCGAAAGCTTCAATCCCACGCCATAGCGCTCGAGCTGGCGGAAGATATTTGTGAACTTAGATTGCCTTGACTTGGGCAGCAGCTGCCAGATAGGGAGACCCGTCTTGACTACGGTATTGATGAGGTTATTCTTGCGCGCGCGCAGTTCCGCATCGTGCTTATTATAGCCAGCAAAGAGCTCATCTCCGCCATCACCCGATAGCGATACCGTCACGTGCTTCCGCGTATGCATACTCAGGATGTAAACTGCGATAGCAGACGAATCGGCAAAAGGCTCATCTATATAATCGAGAATATCGAAGAGATGCTGGTACATATCCTCAGTCGTGATACTGAAGACAGTGTGATTGGTGCCAAATTTTTTCGCTACCAGATTAGCATAATAAGTCTCGTCAAAGAATGGCTCGTCCTTAAATCCGATAGAAAAGGTATTAAGGTCCGGCTTATGTTTAGCCGCAAGTGAAACGACAATAGACGAGTCTATACCGCCACTGAGAAAAGCCCCCAGCGGCACATCTGACACCAGCCTACGCTGTACAGAGGCATCGAGCAGGCTACGCAATTCGACTTTAGCTTTCTCATAAGAGTCCGGCGTCTCAGGCACGAGTTTACCGTCATCAAAAGGCACCTGATAGTATTCTGCCTTACTCACGTTACCTGCCTTATCTATGTCCATATGCCAGCCGGGCTGTAGCCGTGACACATGCCTCAGAATTGAATTTGTACCGGGGATGTAGTTTAGCTGAAGGTATAGGGCCAGTGAGTCATAGTCTATCTCCTTATGGATGGGGAAGGCAAAAATCGCCTTTAGCTCGGAGGCAAATATGATCTTACTACCATCATCATAAACGTGTAATGGCTTGATGCCCATGCGGTCGCGGGCTATGAAGATGCTCTCCTCTACACGGTCATATACGGCAAAAGCAAAAAAACCATTCAGGTGCTGCAGGCAGTCTTTGCCCATTTTGATGTAGAGATCCAGCAGCACCTCAGTATCTGAAGAGGAGTGAAATTTCTTATCACTCAGAAACTGCTCGCGCAGCTCACGATAGTTAAATATCTCACCATTGAAGATGATGGTGTAGCGGCCGGTCTCATCTGCCATGGGCTGCGTGGCGCAGTCGGTCGTATCTATGATAGATAGCCGGGCATGACCGAAGCCCACATGTGGCGAGAGTATACGGGACACCTGCGTATCGGGACCACGGAGAGACAATGTCTTGAGGGCCTTACCTAAAGAATCCTTCAGGTCGGTCTCATCTTTTGAGAAATATCCTACGATGCCGCACATAAACGGAAAATAGTAATTAGTTGGTATTAAGCCTTATCCCTGCTCGCAATTAAGCGCTTTCCAGCAGGTGAGGCCGCTCCTTGTGCACTTTGATGATCAGCTCGCCGAAGATCGTATTAGCCCATGCAAACCACTTCCTTGTATAAAGTTTTGGATTGCCGGCGCTGAATCCTTCGTGCATGAAGCCTGTGCCGGCGTGGGTAGCCTTGATCATTTTCAGACAGGATGCAATCTCTGTATCATCATCACTGGTCAGCGCCCGGGCTATCAGGCTCAGGTGCCAGACGTAGCCTTTCGGTGTATGATCACTGCCTACGCCCTCAGCATATTTCCCTTTGACAAAGTAGGGATTGCTGTCGCTGAGGATAAACCTGCGGGTACGCTGGTAGGTATCATTTTTTTCACTCACAGCATCAAAGTACGGCAGGCTGAGCAGGTTAGGTAGGTTAGGCTCATCTATCACGAGCTGGTGGCCGAGGCCGTCAGTCTCGTAGGCATATATCTCGCCATGCCTGGAGTCTTGATGCCGGGCATATTCCTTCAGGGCCTTATCCACCTCATCGGCCAGTGCCACACACTCTATGGCCAGATCGGTCTCGTGTATGACCGAGGCTATACGTGCCAGCTGCCGCAAAGAAATCACCGCAAAGAAATTGGACGGTATCAGAAAAGCGTACGTCGTCGCATCATCTGATGGGCGGAACATAGAGCAGATCAGTCCCACAGGTTTGATAGGTGCGCCATATCCATCATTCGTCAGCGTATCTTTATTTGCCAGTATGCCTCGCTGGAAGTGATATGGCCCATGATCCGCCTTGCGCTGTTGCTCTTTGAATGTTTTTACAATAAGCTTCATCGCAGCTACCCATTCTTTGTCAAAGACGGAAACGTCACTCGTCACCTCAAAATACCTATTGGCCAGCCGGATCACGTAGCATAAAGAGTCAACCTCCCACTTACGCTCGTGCAGCTCCATCTTCATGTCGGTCTTATCTCCGTACCACTCGCTCTTCTTACTCGCATCATAGTTGAAAGAATTGGCATATGGGTCTATCAGTATAGACCGCGCATGCCGGTTGATCACACCTTGTACGAGTTTCTTCAGTGCGGGATCATCATTCATATAGGGCACATATGGATATACCTGTGCCGATGAGTCGCGCAGCCACATAGCATCTATATCTCCGGTGATGACAAAGGTGTCCGCCTTGCCATTCAGGTCGCCATGATGCGTGATAGTAGTATCGAGGGTGTTGGGAAAGCAATTTTCAAAGAGCCAGGCGAGCTCTGGATCACTGATGCCCGCCTTTATCCTGACTATCTCAGCCTCTACTGCAGGGCTGACAAACTTCCTCTGCGCGACAGGCGGCCTGCGGCTTTCAAAGCCCGCACCTTTCGCAAAAAGAGAAGCCGGGCTGACTGCTAGTCCCCCGGCTACTAATGATGTATTGATAATAAAACTTCTTCTGTCGAGCATCTGATAGGTATTTGAAGACTCTAAATGTATTCATTTTCAAATCTTCAAATTAGCACATCAGCACATTGATCACTCTTCCCGTCCGTGGCAGTTCTTAAACTTCTTGCCGCTACCGCATGGGCATGGATCGTTGCGTCCGATCTTCTCACCTACGCGGATAGGCTCCGGCTTGCGCACGGGCTCGGCCTGCTGCGGCTGGCCCTGTGGCATATGACCCTGAGACTGCTGTGGCGCATTGAGGGCAGCATCGTTGCGGCTCTCCTTCATCTTGCGAAAGTCTGTCTCCTCCTGCTCGGCGGCACGTACCTGCTGCTGTGGATCAGATACCGGTATCATACCCTTGAAGAGGAACGACGCGATCTCCTTATTGATATTACTGATCAGTCCCTTGAAGAGGTTGAATGACTCTATCTTGTAGATCACCAGCGGGTCTTTCTGCTCGTAGCCTGCGGTCTGTACTTCCTGCTTCAGGTCGTCCATCTGGCGCAGGTGGTCCTTCCACGCATCATCTATCAGGGCGAGTGACACCCCTTTCTCAAAATACGTCATCAGATCGCGTCCCTCGGTCTTCACGATATGCTCCAGCGGCACATAGATATTGATGCCGCGGCGTGTATCTGTGAATGGTATCGCCACGCTGCTGATCTGCTCACCACGCTCCATGTAGAGGCCAGTGAGTACGGGTAGTGCATTGGAGAGGATGAAGTGCTTCTTGCGCTCGTATGCTTCCATTACTTCATGGAAAAGCTTCTCAGTCAGCGCCTCTGCACGACCACCGCCAAATTCACTCTCTGTGATAGCAGTATCTACAGAGAAGTAGCGGATCACCTCCAGTTTGAATGCTTCGTAGTCTTTCGCATCGAGGCCAGTAGTGACGAGCTCATCTGCGAGATCGTAGAAGGAGTTTTGCACGTCCAGTGCCAGCCTTTCTCCGAATAGGGCATGCTTGCGCTTGGTGTATACTACCTGGCGCTGCTTATTCATCACGTCATCATACTCCAGCAGGCGCTTACGGATGCCGAAGTTGTTTTCTTCCACTTTCTTCTGCGCACGCTCGATAGACTTAGTGATCATGCTGTGCTGTATTACCTCGCCCTCCTCATAGCCGAATCGGTCCATGACCTTAGAGATACGCTCAGAGCCGAAGAGGCGCATCAGCTCATCCTCCAGAGAGACGTAGAACTGAGACGAACCCGGATCACCCTGGCGGCCTGCACGACCACGCAGCTGGCGGTCTACACGGCGCGAGTCATGGCGCTCAGAGCCGATGATGGCAAGGCCACCTGCGGCTTTAGACTTATCGTCCAGCTTGATATCCGTACCACGGCCTGCCATATTGGTAGCGATGGTCACACTGCCTGAGTGGCCTGCTTCTGCTACGATCTCTGCTTCGCGCTGGTGCTGCTTTGCGTTCAGTACATTGTGCTTGATCTTGCGCATGGTGAGCATACGGCCGAGGAGCTCAGACACCTCCACATTGGTAGTACCTACCAGTACCGGGCGGCCTTCGCTGGTCAGCTTTGTGATCTCATCTATGATCGCGTTAAATTTCTCCTTACGTGTCTTGTACACCAGGTCCTCACGGTCGTCACGGGAGATAGGGCGATTGGTCGGGATGCTGGATACTTCCAGTTTGTAGATATCCCAGAGTTCCTGTGCCTCTGTCTCTGCCGTACCAGTCATACCACAGAGCTTGTGGTACATACGGAAGTAGTTTTGCAGCGTGATAGTTGCCATGGTCTGTGATGCCTTCTCGACATTCACATTTTCCTTGGCCTCTATAGCCTGATGGAGACCGTCAGAGTAGCGGCGGCCCTCCATGATACGACCGGTGTTCTCATCTACGATCTTCACCTTGCCGTCTATCACGACATACTCCACGTCTTTATCAAAGAGCGTATAGGCTTTCAGCAACTGCGACACAGAGTGGATACGCTCGCTCTTGATAGCAAAGTCCTGCATCAGGGCGTCCTTCTGCTGGAGCTTTTCATCTGCTGTGAGCGTTGATTTCTCCAGATCAGCTATGATGCTGCCTACCTCCGGTATTACGAAGAAATGCGGGTCCTCACCGGCACCGGTGAACAGCTC